>DASXJI010000024.1:0-4457 GCA_036497495.1 Mycobacterium sp. | reverse complement strand
GAGGGTCTTCCTCGGAAGGCCGATGATCAACGACCAACTTCAACACGAGCGTCTGTCCAATCCTGTCGCGCTGGGCGTGCTGTCCCCGGACGCGATCTCCTCGACGGCTTACGGTTCCGAACAGGTGATGATCGAACTGCTTCCGGCTGCGGGAATGGCCGCGTTCGCTCTGCTACTGCCGATAACCGGGGTGATCCTGCTGATTCTGGTGTTGGTGGCCGCCTCATACCGGCAGGTGGTGATGGTTTACACCCGGGCCGGCGGTTCGTACGTGGTCGCGCGGGAGAACTTCGGACCAAGGGTCGCCCAGATCGCCGCCGCGTCCTTGCTGATCGACTACGTCGTCACCGTCGCCGTGCAGTGCGCGGCCGGAACCGTGGCGGTGGCGTCGGCGATACCGGCGATCGGTCCCTACAGCTTGGAAATCACCGTCGGAATTGTCCTCTTAATGTGCTTTGCCAACCTTCGCGGATTACGAGAAGCCGGGCTTCCGTTTGCGTTGCCTACTTATTTGTTTGTGGGCATGGTCTCATTGACAATCATCGTCGGAGTCATTCGGGAATTCACCGGCGGTCTGCCGGTTTACGACCCGGCCCACACCGTAGGGGCGGTGCCGGTGCAACACGGCAGCGGCCTGATCATGGGCGCCACCCTGCTGATCGTGTTGCGGGCCTTCGCGAACGGCGGTTCGTCGCTGACCGGCGTCGAGGCGATATCCAACACGGTCAACGCTTTCCGTCCGCCTGAGAGCACGAATGCGCGTCGAGTGCTCACGGTCATGGGATGCATCCTTGCGTTCCTGTTGGCCGGTGTCGCCTGGCTCGCGCACATCACCCACGCCTTCCCCTACGCCAGTGGATATCCGTCGATGCTGTCCGAGATCGCACGGGCGGTCTTCGGCGACGGCGTGATCGGCAAAGTGCTGTATTTCCTCGTTCAGGCGGCGACCGCACTGATCCTCTATACCGGCGGCAACACCAGCTTCAACGGCTTTCCCGCGTTAACGAGTTTCGTCGCCGAGGACAGCTTCCTGCCACGGCCCCTGATGAAACGCGGCCACCGGCTGGTGTTCTCGAACGGCATCATCACGCTCACCGTGCTGGCGGTGCTTCTGCTGATCGGGACGGGCGGTTCGCTCAACGCTCTGGTGCCGTTCTATGCGATCGGCGTGTTCACCGGCTTCTCGATGGCCGGCTACGGCATGACCAAACACTGGCTCACCCACCGTGGGCCCGGTTGGCGGTACAAGCTGCTGATCAACTTGTCGGCGGGAATCCTGTCTACCGTGGTGGTGGGCATCTTCGCGATCGCGAAGTTCAGCGAAGGCGCCTGGCTGGTAGTCGTGGTCTTCCCGATCCTGGTCTTCGCGTTGATGCGGGTAAACCGGCAATATCGCGCCGAGGCGTCGGTGTTGGAGACATCGGCTGCCGAGCCACCTGACCTTGTCGAGCATGACCGACACCGGGTGCTGATCTTTGTTGACTCAGTCGACCTGGCCGAGATCGAGGCGGTGCGCTACGCCAGGGGCCTCAAGGCCGACGGTCTGACCGCGGTGCATTTCGTGCTGGACTCCGTGCATGCGGAGCGCCTCAAGCGGCAATGGCAACACTTCGAGCACGTCACCGGCCTGCGGACGGTCGATTGCTTCGACCGCAACCTGAGCCGGGCCGCGCAGGAACTCGTCCAGCAGATCATGGCGGAGCACGTGGATACCAAGGTGACAGTGTTGCTGCCGCGCCGCGAGTATTCCCAGCTCCTGGGCCGTTTGTTGCACGACCGCACCGCAGACATGATCGCCAAAGTGATCAGCCGAATTCCGGGTGCAAGCGCGCAGATTGTGGCTTACGACATCTCGACCCGGATCGCAATGGCGAGTGCGGCCACCAACGGATCGGCACCCAGGTCGCGCCCCGCTGATAGTCCGATAGAGTTACCCGGACCGCAGCTGATACACGTGGATGACTTGACTCCACAGGTCGCGGACTCCGGAGGAAAGTGATACGTGGTTACAGCACTGCAGCGCGACGCGGGCCTCCGGCCGTCTTTTGCCGATAGTTGCAAGCGAATTTTTCTCGGTAAGCCGCTGACCAGCGAGCAGCTCGACTCAGAGAGATTGTCGAATCCGATTGCGCTGGGGGCTATTTCGCCGGATGCGATTTCCTCGACCGCCTACGGGCCCGAGCAGGTGATGGTCGAACTGCTACCACGCGCGGGAATGGCCGCGTTTGCGTTGCTGCTGCCGATCATTGGCGTGATCCTGCTCATCCTGTTGTTGGTCTCCGCGTCCTACCGCGGTGTCGTGATGGCCTACACCCGGACCGGCGGGGCGTACATGGTGGCGCGGGACAACTTCGGGCCACGGATAGCGCAGATCGCCGCCGCGGCGTTGCTGATCGACTATGTGGTCACCGCCGCGGTGCAACCCGCGGCCGGGACCGTGGCGCTCTGCTCGGCGATACCTTCGCTGCATCCCTATCATTTGGAAATCACCATCGGTGTGCTGCTGCTGATCTGTATCGCCAACTTGCGCGGATTGCGGCAATCCGGCCGGATTTTCGCGATCACGACGTACTCGTTCGTCGCAATGATCACGCTGACGATCGTGACCGGCGTGATCCGTGATGCTTTCTGGGGTCTGCCGCAATACGACCCGGCGCATATCGATGGTGCGGTGCCGGTGCATCAGGGCAACGGGCTGGTGATGGGTGCGACGGTTCTGGTACTTCTGCGCGCGTTCGCCAACGGTGGTACCTCGCTGACTGGCGTCGAGGCGATTTCCAACACCGTCAACGTCTTTCGGGAGCCGCAGGGCGTCAACGCCCGGCGGGTGCTGACCATCATGGCCTGCATCCTGGGATTCTTATTGGCCGGTGTCGCCTGGCTTGCTTATGTCACCCACGCCACCCCGTATCTGGATGAATACCCGTCGATGCTCTCGGAGATCGCCCGCGCCGTCTTCGGCCAGGGCGTTCTCGGGAACATCCTGTACTTTCTGGTGCAGGCGTCCAGCGCCGCAATTCTTTTCACCGGGGCCAACACCGGGTTCAACGGGTTCCCCGCGCTGGCGAGTTTTGTTGCCGAGGACCGCTTTTTGCCGCGGCCGCTGACCAAACGTGGCCACCGGCTGGTGTTCTCCAACGGGATCATCACGCTGACCGCGCTCGCGGTGGCACTGCTGTTGGTGACCCGTGCGTCGGTCAATGCATTGGTGCCGTTTTACGCCATTGGGGTGTTCACCGCGTTCGCAATGGCCGGCTTCGGCATGACCAAACACTATCGCGCCCGCCGTGACCACAACTGGCGCCGCAAAGTCATCATCAACTTCTCCGCAGGCCTGATGTCGACGATCGTGGTGGGCATCTTCGTGGTGGCCAAGTTCACCGAGGGGGCGTGGCTGGTCGTTGTTGTCTTCCCGATCCTGGTCTACGCGCTGATCCGGCTGAATCGGCAGTACAGTGCCGAGGCCTCTGTGCTCGAGATGTCGCGTACCGAGCGCCCCGAGCTGGCCAAGTATGCGCGGCTGCGCGTGTTCGTTTTCGTCGACTCGGTCGACCTCGCCGAAGTCGAAGCGCTGCGCTACGGGAAAGGCCTGCACGCCGACGAATTGTGCGCGGTGCACTTCGTTGTCGACGCCGATCATTCGGCCAAGCTGCAGGAGCGCTGGCAGCACTTCGAGCACGATACTCAGTTGCGGGTGATCGACTGTCCGGACCGCCATTTGAGCCGGTCTGCGCAAGAGCTCGTGCTGCAGGTAAAACGAGACCACCCGGAGACCAAGGTGACGGTGTTGTTGCCGCGCCGGACGTACTCGGCGATGCTGGGCCGGCTGCTGCACGACCGCACGGCCGACAAGATGGCCCGGGCGGTCAGCCGCATCCCGGGTGCAACCGCGATCATCGTGCCCTACGACGTGGAGTCGCGTATCGCACGGGTTGATCCCGATGCGCTGACCAAAGCGGGTCGCACCTAGTACGGTCGAACGGCGGGCGACGCCGAATCTCGGAGGAGGTCGTCGTGACAGCTGAGGTCGACGAGCAGGACATACCTCCGTCCTTCTCCGACGTGGTCAAGCGCGTCTTCCTGGGAAAGCCGCTGATCACCCAGGAGTTGTCCAGCGAGCGGCTATCGAATCCTGTTGCGCTGGGTGCGCTTTCGCCCGACGCGATCTCTTCGACCGCGTATGGTCCCGAGCAGATTCTGACGGAGCTGCTCCCGCATGCCGGGCTCGCGGCGTTCATCCTGCTGCTGCCCATCATGGGTGTGATCCTGCTGATCCTGGCCCTGGTGACCGCGTCGTACCGGCAGGTCGTGATGGTGTATACGAAGGCCGGCGGCTCCTACATCGTGGCGCGGGAGAACTTCGGGCCCAAGATCGCACAGGTGGCGGCCGCGGCACTGTTGATCGACTACGTCGTGACAGTGGCAGTGCAGTCGGCGGCGGGCACGGTTGCGGTGGC
>DASXJI010000023.1:0-8040 GCA_036497495.1 Mycobacterium sp. | reverse complement strand
TAAGGCGGGAACCATCATCTTGGCCACCTCTTTGGTGTTGTGGGCGCTGCTCAGTCTGCCCGTCCGCGAGGCGCAGACCCGCGGGATGCCCCGCACCGATGCCACTGCATACGTGATGAATCACAGCTACGCCGCCGACGTGGGCCGCGCTGTCGAGCCGGTGTTCGCTCCGCTGGGCTTCGATTGGCGAACCGATATCGCACTGGTCGGATCACTCTCGGCGCGCGAAGTTTTCGTGTCGACCCTGGGCCAGGTGTCAGCTGCGGCGGATCCCGAAGATCCGCATGCAGCGCTGGCCCGCATGACCGACGAGCACGGACATCGGACTTTCACCGCGCCCACGGTCATCGCGCTGATGGTCTATTTCATGTTCGCGTTGCAGTGCATGTCGACGATCGCGGTGATGCGCCGCGAAACCAACTCGTGGCGTTGGCCCGCCTTCGCATTCGGCTACATGTTCGCCCTCGCCTGGGTGATGGCGTTCGCCGCGCGGGTGATTGCGATCGGTGTGGGCGCATGATTCCGATCCACGCCACCGCCACCGCCAATCCGCAACAGCTGCGCTGGGTGGTCGCCGAAGACCGGCTGCCGACCGGGGGCACGGTACGTCAGGCTCCGGGGCGCCTCGGCGACATGCTCGACGGTGGGGTGATCGACGAGATCGAGGTCCGCACAGGCGATGTGCTGATCACGCTGCGTGCCGGCAACAACTGGCGCGAGTTGGGCGACGACGTTCGCAACGCCGTGTGCGACGCGCTGCTGGATCCGGCCGGGTGGCGGGTGGATGCCGCGCCCGACGACACCACCGGGCTGCCCGCGATAACCGCCGAGCTGCTCGCCGGACCGATCGGCGCGCTCGCTGAATCACACGGCGGCTCGATCGAATTGGTGTCGGTCCAGGGCGACCAGGTGAACGTGCGGTTATCAGGCGCGTGTCGCGGGTGCCCGGCGGCGACCAGCACTTTGCACGACAAACTGCAGCGTGAGCTGCGGCTGCGATCCGGTCGGCACATCACGGTCAACAGCGAAAACAGCTCAGCGCCAGTGCCATTGGGCAGGAAGCTGCTGTCGTTGATCGTCCGCTGACCGGTTGTTCACCGTTGGACGTAGGCTGCACCCCGTGACAGGGCCCAACAGCAGCAGAATCGCCGACGCGCTGCGCCCGCTGGGCTCTGCGGTGGCCGTGACCGCACGTCAGGTGTCCAAGCGCCGACTGGTGCTGACCGGTGCGCTGATGGTCATCCTCGTCGCGGTCGCGCTGCTTGTTCAATTGCCCTCGGCGATGGAGCTGCGGGACTGGTCGACGTCGATGGGCCCGTGGTTCCCGCTGGCGTTTCTGGCCGCTCACATCGTGGCGACCGTGTTCCCGGTTCCCCGTACCGCGTTCACCTTGGCCGCCGGACTGCTGTTCGGTCCGCTGCTCGGCATCACGTTGGCGGTCACCGCCAGCACTGCCAGCGCGATGATCGCGCTGGTGCTGGTCCGGGCCGCCGGCTGGCAGCTCAGCCGGTTGGTTCGCCATCAGGCAGTCGACAGAGTCGACACCCGTCTGCGCGAGCGTGGCTGGCTGGCGGTCCTCTCACTGCGGCTGATCCCCGCGGTGCCGTTCGCACCGCTGAACTACGCCGCCGGCGCATCCGGCGTGCGCGTGCTGCCCTACGCGCTGGCGACCGTCGTGGGTCTGTTTCCCGGTACTGCGGCCGTGGTGATTCTGGGCGATGCGCTCACCGGTGATGTCAGCCCACTGCTTTTTCTGGTGTCGCTGAGCACGGCTTTGGTCGGACTCGCGTTGTTGGCGTATGAGATTCGGCAATACCGCCGGCATCACCGGGCCGCGTTGACAGACGTCGACGATGCCCCCGAGGCGGCGCTGCGCCGGTGATCCGCTCGGCATCGGCACGAGCGCGCATAGACAGATACACTGAAGAACTGAACAATTCGCACGGGCCAGCCAGTGACTGCTCCCTGTGGAGGCGGCGGTTTCTGTCTGAGAGGCAACACCAATGGACGCAAGGCATCTGATCGCGGCAGCCGCAATAGCCGGCTCAACGCTCACGTTCGGTGTGGGCGTCGTCAGCGCCGCGCCGTTGGATCCCGCCCCGCCCTGCCCGACGTGCGACGGACCGGCCGCCGCGCCTACGCCCCCACTCAAGGCGATGAAGTGTTGGCCGTATGGGCGCGTCGGACCCGGAAGCGCACGAGGCGGTGGTGGGGTGCCGGTGTACCCGCCACCCTGTCCTCCGGGCACCCCGCACTGATGCCGCGGAGGCTCAGCCGCTAGTCGCAGTCCTGCACCAACTCACGGGCCTCCCGCTCCGTCTCGACCGACGGCGGCGATCCCGGCAGTCGGCGACCAGCAACTTCCGGCGTGAACACGAGGGTCACCGCGCCCACCAACCCCGCGACCATCAGCATGTACGCCGGCACCATGAGGTTGCCGGTGCCGGACACCAATGCTTGAGCGATCAACGGCGTGGTTCCGCCGAAGGCCGATATCGAGACGTTGTAAGAGATGGCCAGGGCGCCGTTGCGGACATTGGTCGGAAACAGTGCCGGCATCGTGGCCGGCGAGGTGCTGTCGAAGCAGAGTTCGATCAACCCGATCAGCAGTATCCCGATGAAGATCAGCGGAAAGGAGCTGCCTTGGCGGATGAGCAGGAACGCCGGGATCGACGCGACGATCAGCAGCCCGCACCCCGTCCGCATGATCGGTTTCACGCCGATGCGGTCCGACAGCGCCGCGACGAACACCAGCAGGATGGCCAGAATGGTCAACGTCGCCGTGATCATCGCCAGCCCGGTGGTGGGGCCGATGTGGATGAAGACCTTGAGATAGGTCGGGAGATACCCGGTCAGCATGTAGTCCGCCGCGTTCGATGTGTAGACCAGAGCCGCGCAGATCAGCATGGGTTTCCACTGTTCGGCGATGGTGCGCCGGTATTGCCGCGGATCGTCGTCGGGCGCCGGTTCCTGACTCTCACCCTGGTAGGCGCGCGATTCCTCGAGTCGCATCCGCATGAACACCGCGACCAGCCCGAGCGGCGCGCTCAGCAGCAACGGCACCCGCCATCCCCAGGTCAGCATGTCGTGGCTCGGTAGCCACGTCTGCAACCCGGTGACGATCAACCCTGCGGCCACGAAACCCGCCAGGTTGCCCAGCGGCAAAAACCCAACCACCATCCCGCGTTTGCGGTCCGGAGCCTGCTCCACGATGTACGTCATCGCGCCGACGTACTCGCCGCCGGTCGACACACCCTGGAACACCCGCGCAACAACCAGCAGGATCGGCGCCCAGACGCCAATAGTGTTGTAGCCCGGTAGCAAACCCGTCCCGGTCGTACCGATCGTCATCAGCGCGACCGTGATCACCAACACTTGCTTGCGCCCGATGCGGTCGCCGAGCGGACCGAAAATGAACCCGCCCACCGGACGCACCACGAAAGCCGCCGCCAAGGTACTGAAGGTCGCGATCAGGTGGACCGCGCTGACGCTGTCGCCGGGGTAAAACACCTGCGCAATCGTGGTGGCGATGTAGCCATAGACCCCGAAGTCGTACCACTCCATGAAGTTGCCGATCGAGGCGCCTTTGATGGACCGGCGCATCGCTTCGGGGTCGGTGACCTGGATCTGGTCACGGGTCCAGTGACGACGCCGCCGACTCAGACCGGTACGCCGGCGCACAGTGTTCATCAGCTGGTCAGATACCCATTGCCTACCGATTCGAACGCGATAGTGATTAACTCCGCACTAACCCGGGTCTGGTCCTTTCCAGGTCAGCACGGCGTAGGTGGTCAAGAACGACGCCGCCGGAAGGGCATTCACGAGTCGGTCGCGAGCGCGAACGTGTGCGCCGACTGCGAGCATGAAGTACAGCGTCAGCATCGCCGTGGTGAGGCGCGCCAATGCCGGGATCCGCCCGGCCGCAAGCAGACCCACGACAGAAGCGGCCTTGGATGCCGGCAGAAGCCACCGAATATTTTGCGGCACACCCAAAGTGTCAAGGGTTCTCGCGATCGGCGGCACCGGGATCGCGCATGCGACCGCATCCCCGGCCTGGAAAGCCGCAAGGACCGCATAGGTTTTCGGCGACGTCAGAACTCTCACATCACTGCCTCAACTCGTGCTGCGGCGGCAGGGTGCCCTCCGCCGTTTGACGCGCGTCGGCCTCGGCCTTGGCTACCGCCTGGACGATCGCCGGGTCGGTCTCGGTCGAGAACCAGCCGTCCATGTCCTCGTCGTCGTGCTCTGGCGGCGGGGTGTTGTCGACGGGCGATGGCACAAAACGGAACACCCCGTCCTCACCCGGAGCGCCGAGGAGCTTGGTGAAGCCTTGCAACGCCGTTCCGAAATCGCTGGGTACCACCCACACCTTGTTGGCATCGCCGCGCGCCATCTCCGGCAAGGTCTGCAAATACTGGTAGGCCAACATCTCCGGGGTGGGCCGGCCGGCCTTGATCGCGGCGAACGTCTTCTCGATTGCCTTGGCCTGCCCCTGCGCCCGCAGGTAGGCCGCGGCGCGCTCACCCTGAGCGCGCAGCATCTGAGACTGCCGGCCGGCCTCAGCGGCCAGGATCGCGGCCTGCTTGGCGCCCTCGGCGGCCAGGATCTGTGCTTGCTTGGCACCTTCGGCCTCGGTAATCGCGGCCTGCCGGTTCCCTTCGGCAGTCAGGATCATGGCCCGCTTCTCCCGGTCGGCCTTCATCTGTTTTTCCATCGAGGCCTGAATCGACGGCGGCGGGTCGATGCTGCGCAGCTCGACCCGGGCCACCCGGAGGCCCCAGCGGCCAGTCGCCTCGTCGAGCACGCCGCGCAGCTGACCGTTGATCTTGTCGCGGGAGGTCAGGGTCTGCTCCAGCGTCATGCCACCGACCACGTTGCGCAGGGTGGTGGTGGTCAGCTGCTCGACGCCGACGATGTAGTTGCTGATCTCGTAGACGGCCGCCTGCGGAACGGTGACCTGGAAATACACCACGGTGTCGATGTTGAGGGTCAGGTTGTCCTCGGTGATCACCGGCTGCGGCGGGAACGACACCACCCGTTCGCGCAGGTCCACCCGGGCGCGGACTCGATCGATGAACGGGATGAGCAGCGTCAGCTGCCCGCTGATGGTGCGGCTGTAGCGGCCCAGCCGTTCGATCACAGCCGCTTCGGCCTGCGGGATCAGCGTCACCGACTTGGCCACCACGATAATTGCGAACACCACCAACACGGCGAACAAAAACAGCCCGGCAGTAGCACCTTGCATGGAATTCTCCTAAAGCTCTCAAAGGATTACGGGTTCCAGACCACCGCAGTGGCCCCATCGATCTGCATGACCGTCACGCGCTCGCCGGGTTCAAACACGTCACCCTCATTCAATGGTCTCGCGGTCCATACCTGACCGTCGACTTTGACCTGACCCTCGTCGCGGGCCACGCGATCGAGCACCAGCGCGCTTTTACCCTCCAACGCCTTGATGCCCGTCGACAAGCTCTCCGCGGGGGTCAGGCGTCGCCGCAGAGCGGGTCGGGCCAGCACTAACAGCAGCACGGAAACCGCCAGGAAAACCGCGCCATCAGTCCAGATCGGCAGATCGAGCAGCCAGCTGGATCCGGCCGCGGCCAACGCGCCACCACCCAGCATGAGCAGGAACATGTCGCCGGTCAGCGCCTCCGCGCCAGCCAACCCCAATGCGACGATCAGCCAGATCACAGTCGCAGACATGCCGTCAGGATATCGTGTGATCGCCCGTACCCACGGCGAACAACTAGACTGCGAAACCATGTGGTGCCCAAGCGCAACGCTTTCGGTCTGGGCCAATGCCTGGCTTGCCGGCAAGGCCGCGCCCGACGACGTCCTCGACGCGTTATCCTGTTGGGCGCCATCGCATTCCGTCACCGCCTACGATGCCGTCGCGGCGGGACACACTGGGCTGCCGTGGCCGGACATCAACGATGCGGGCGCGGTATCGCTGCTGCAGACGTTGCGCACGGCGGCCGGACGGGCCGTAACGAGCACGCCGTCGATCCGGGTGGCGCTGCCGGTTCCCGGCGATGTCCGCGGGCTGCCCCCGGGCACACAGTTCGAGCGTGACGCGCTGGCGGCGGGCGAGGCGGTGATCGTCACGCATCCCGACGATCCCAGCCTCGCCGTCGGGCTGGTGCCTGAATACCGCTACGACGAGTCCGACGACGAACTCGTGATCCCCGAGTTATGTGCGCTGTCGTGGACGGTGTACTCGCTGCCCGGCGCCCCGGTGATCGACCACATCGACTTGGGCGAGGCCGAATACACGTTGCGATCAGCGGTCCGATCCGCCGCAACTGCCCTTACCACCATCGGGCTGGGGTCGGCCGGCGTCGACGTCGACGATCCGCGCGGGCTGGTGGAGCAGCTGCTGGAATCCACACGGCACCATCAGGTTCCCGAGCCCGCCCCGTCGCGGGCCTTACGGGTGCTGGAGAACGCGGCACACGTCGACGCGATCATCACGGTCAGCGCCGGACTTTCCCGAATCGGCACGCAGTCGTTGTCCGAGACCCAGATTGCCACCGGCGCGCTGCGACCACTGGCGGCGGTCGTCCGGGCGGCGAGAACGGCTGCGCTCAGCGCGATTCTGCACGCCGCGTGGCAGAGCTGACCGATCAGAACTCGGCGACACAGTGCGGCGGACGGCACGGCTCGCCGTTGATGCCCGCTGCACAGCCGGGCACCGGGTCTGGCCCGACGACCCGCGCGGGCGCGCGGCCGCAACGTAGTTCGTCGATGAGGTCCACCGCGAGCCGCGCGAATCGCGGGTCGGCGTTGGGCGTTCCGGCCCGCGCGAGCGCTATGCCCGCCGCGTCGGTCTGTTCGCGCAACTCGGTGTCGAGATCCCACACCACCTCGATGTGGTCGGCGACGAAACCGATCGGGCAGACGATGACCGACGTGGTGCCCGTCTCGGTGAGCGCCGCAACGTGGTCGGCGACGTCCGGTTCCAGCCACGGCACCTGCGGCGGCCCCGAGCGCGACTGCCAGGCCAGGTCGTAGTCGGCGTAACCCGCAGCCGCCGCGACAAGCCCTGCGGCATAACGCACTTGGCGGCTGTACAACTTGGGGCCGAGCCGGTCGTCGGCCGCCACCGGTACCGAATGCGCGGTGAACACCAGCCGCGCATCCTTCGGCACTGTGCGCGCAGCGGTCGCGACGTTGTCGGCGAATATCTCGACGAACAGCGGATGATCGAAGTATCGCCGCAATTTGACCAGCTCGGGCGCACCAGGCCCGGCCGCCCGCCTGGCCCGGTGAAGGTCCTCGGAATACTGGGTGCAGCCGGAATATCCACTCCACGCCGAGGTAGTGAACACCGCCGCGCGTCGGATCCCGTTGTCACACATGGTGGCGACGGCGTCCTCGACATAAGGCTCCCAGTTACGGTTGCCGAAATAGACCGGGATGTCCAGGACAGCTTGTAGCTGGCCGACCAGATCCCGGTTGATCCCGTTGATCGGCGACACCCCGCCGAAGTGCAGGTAGTGCTGAGCCACATCGTCGAGACGTTCCGGTGGCACATTCCGGCCACGGGTAACGTTCTCCAAGAACGGTCTTACCTGCTCCGGGCGTTCTGGTCCGCCGAAGGACAGCAGTAGGACGGCGTCGAAATCCATTGCTTGCTAGAGCAACTGGGTACTGGCGCCGCCGTCGGCGTAGATGATCGACCCGGTGGTGGCCGGTAGCCACTCGGACAGCAGTGCGCACACCGTCTTGGCCACCGGCGTCGGGTCTTTCATGTTCCACCCGATCGGCGCGCGCTGGTCCCAGCCCTCTTCGAGCAGCTGCATCTGGGCGCCGGCCTCGTCGCCGAGCGCGCCACCGACGATGGCGCTCATCGCCAGGGTCCGGATCGGGCCAGCGGCAACGAGGTTGGAGCGCACGCCTTGCTTGCCGGCTTCGCGCGCCACGAACCGGTTGACCGACTCCAGCGCGCTCTTGGCCACCGTCATCCAGTTGTACGCCGGCATCGCCCGGGTCGGGTCGAAGTCCATCCCGACGATCGAACCACCCGGGTTCATGATCGGC
>DASXJI010000022.1:0-2512 GCA_036497495.1 Mycobacterium sp. | reverse complement strand
TGGTGACCGCGAGCCGGCTGTCCGGCCGGTAGAACGTCGTCGCGGGTATGGCGGAATCCTCGTACACTCGCAATAACCACCAGGGTGCCCGCCCGATCGACGGCGGCACCGAAAGCTGTACCGGGTCACGTGGATTCACCGGAAGCTCGCCCTCGGTCTCCGGGATATCGCAGTCGGTCAGGTTGAGCACGTTGCAATAGCGGTAGGGACCCACCCGGGTCAGATGGCCGTGTGAGTACGCGCTGATCTCGGGGCGCTGCGGACTCGTACGCATCAGCGCCCAGGTGCCCACTCCGGCGGCGACTGATGCCAGCAGCACGATCGCGAGCAGCGCCGCGACCGCGGGCTTACCCCTGGACTTCACTGTCGCGGCGCCGCGGTGGTCTGCTCGCTGCGCTCGCCCTCCTGCTCGACCATCACTGGCCGGTTGCCGCCGAGGCCCGGGATCAGCGAATCGCCGTGGAAGCTGACCACGGTCTGCGCCAAGCCCAGGATCAGCACCGACTCGACGACGCTGAAGCCGACCCACAGATCGGTGTAGAGCAGCACACCCAACGCGCCGCCGAGCACCCAGGCCAGTTGCAGCGTCGACTCCGAACGCCCGAACGCTGACGCGCGTGATTCCTCGGGTAGGTCGTCCTGCAACGACGCATCCAAGGCCGCCTTGGCTATCGCGCTCGAACCCGACGTGACCAGGGTGGCGATCGCGGCCATCAGCAGGTTGCCGGCCACCGCCGCGGCCAGCGCGACACCGGTCACCGCCAGCGTGCATCGCACCACCAGAACGGCGGGCTGGCCCAGCCGCAGTCGCGCACTGGCGAAGTTGCCGGCGAAGTTGCCGACGGCAGCGGCTGCGCCGATCAAGCCCAGCATGCCCAGCTGCACCCAGCCGTTGGCCTGATGTGCCTTGGCGACGAACGCCGGATACAGGAACAGGAACCCGACCATCACCTTGATCGTGCAGTTGCCCCAGAGCGCGGTGATGATGTTGCGGCCCAACGGTTGTCGAAGCGCCCCACTTGCCCGGCGTACCTCATCGGGCCAATTGCGGCGCTGCTGGCCCTGGCGGTAGCTCAAGGTGGTGGGGACTTCGCCCGCGGTCACCTCGACCCAGCGCGGAATCCGCATGGACAGCCACACACCGGCCACGGTGACGGCGATGACGACGAACAACGCTCCAGGCAACTGGAACAGACGCTCGCAGCCGTACTCGATTGCGGCGGCGATGCCGCCACCCACGATCGTGCCGCCCAGCAGACCGAACATGGTCAACCGCGAATTCACCCGGACCAGGTCGATCGACGGCGGCATCACCCGCGGTGTCACGGCGCTGCGCAGCACGCTGAATGATTTCGACAGCACCATCATTGCCAGCGCGCAGGGGTAGAGCACCCAGGACGGGAAGCCGCCGGTGGCGGCGTCGTAGCTGTCGATCAGCACCACCGCCAGTACGGTCCGCAGCGCGAACGACGCTGCCAATGCGACGCGTCGTCCATGCTGCAACCGGTCGAGCGCGGGACCGATCAGCGGCGCGATCACCGCGAACGGCGCGATGGTGATCAGCAGGTAGAGCGCGACCTTGTCTTTGCTTTCACCGGTGGCCGCGGCGAAGAACAGCGTGTTGGCCAGCGCGACGGCCATCGCGGCGTCGGTCGCGAAGTTGGCCACCACCGGCCAGGTCAGCGCCGTCAGACCGGATTTGTCGGCGCCGTCGGCGGTAGCGGCCCGATGGACCATTGAGTACATCCGCGAACCCATCTCGCGGCTGCGCTGGGCTGCGGCACGCGTGACGGTGACCCGCTCACCGCTGCGGGAACCGGAGCGAGACGGCTCGCGACGAGGCTCGGTGGCCGGTTCGCGATTCAGCGGCGGAAGGTACCGATTGGAGCTGGGCATCGGCGTGCGCTGCGACGATGCAGAGCTCGCAGCGCGATCGGGTGGGGGCACCTCCCGTTTTCGCGGGAGAGCCGCGCCATCGGGCGGGCGTTGCGACCGGCGGTGGTCGGGTTCGCCGGCCGGGTAGTTGGCCATGCCCGGATGCTCGGCCGTCGGGCCGGTCCGACCACGCCGCCCGGGAGCCGAACCCGGGTGCTCACGGCGCCGTCCAGACATACATCGATTCTCACCCATGGTGGCCCTGGTCGTGCGCAGGTGACCGGTGTGGCCGTGTGTCACACCCGTGCGGCAGAATCAGAGGTTCATGGAAACAACGGACGACGCGACCGGATCGACCGCGCAGGCGGCCACGGCGACCACGACGGAGTGGTCGCCCGAATTGGCGACGGTATTGACCGGTGCTGTCGAGCTGGCGCGGACGGCCATCATCGAGCAAAGCGGCGATGACACGGTAGGTGACTACCTCGGCGTCGGCTACGAAGATCCCAACAGCGCCACCCACCGATTCCTCGCCCACCTGCCCGGCTATCACGGCTGGCAATGGGCGGTCGTGGTGGCCAGTTATCCCGGTGCCGACCACGCGACGATCAGCGAGGTGGTGCTGGTACCCGGACCC
>DASXJI010000021.1:0-3922 GCA_036497495.1 Mycobacterium sp. | reverse complement strand
ATGCGGAATCTGTGTGGTCATGGTGTCCTCGGACATAGAAAAGAAGCAGATGGGTTTACTAGGACATCCTAGTAACTGCCGTGGGGTGGTGGCAAGCGGCGCAGGTCGGCGACGGGCACGCTGCACTTTCGTCGAGCAGATAGGACCGCAGCGGCCGGGGAGTGGGACGCGAAGCGACTTGGAGAATTCCTAAGTCCCTCGACCAGGTATGGGGCCGGGAATTCCAGTCTTTCACCGGCATGACGCCGACGCAGTATGCCGAACAACGGATTCTGTTGCCCAGCTATGTCCCCGTCGCGGAGCGGTGCGGCACGAATATCCAAGACCGCTGGCCGCGGCTCATTCATGATCAGCCGATGGACAACACCAAACACGCGGTAGCGGCCACCGGTCTCCTCGTCGCGGCGATGCGCGCCGAGGAATCCGCCCGCGACGATGCGCTCTTCCACGACCCGCTCGCCGAGCGGCTGGCCGGCGACGACGGCCGGCGATTGCTGGCCGAATCCAGCTCAGAGACCGGGCAGCCATCGGCCCCGATCGTGGTCCGCACCAGGCTTTTCGATGAGGCGTTGCTGAGGACGCACGCCAACGGCGTGTCGCAGGTGGTGATTGTCGCCGCGGGTATGGACGCCCGCTCCTTCCGGCTGCCCTGGCATGACGGCGTCAGCGTCTACGAGGTCGACCAGCCGCCGGTGATCGCGATCAAGGAAGAGCGGCTGGCCGGGGCGCGGCCGCGCTGCCTACGTGTGCCGGTTGGCGTCGACCTCGCCGACGACTGGCCGAGAACGCTTCAGTCGCACGGATTCAACTCCTCGGCGCGGACGGTCTGGACGATCGAGGGATTGCTGCAGTACATCGACGCGCCAGACGTGGACCAGTTGTTCGCGCGGGTGGACGCGTTATCGGCGCCCGGCTCAGTGCTGCTGTACGACGTCGTCGGCAAGACGTTGCTCGAAGCGCCGTTCCTGCAGAAAACTATCGAATTCATGCAAAAGCTCGGCGCACCATGGGTTTTCGGCAGCGACACACCGGGCGCCCTGGTCGAGGGCCGCGGCTGGACCGCGACAGTCACCGATATGGCTGTGCCCGGCAACGCGTGGAAACGTTGGGTACACCCGCCGATTCCGGCTGATGTACCCAACGCACCACGCGGCTATTTTGTCGATGCAGTCAAGGCCTGAGGCGTTATCCGCCGCCGCCGCCACCTTCGCTGCTGCCTTTGGGCACGGTCGTCTCCTGGTCTCCGGTGCCTTTACCTGGGGCGTTGCCGTGCATGTACTTATGGCCAGGCGCGTGTTCTTCCTCCAGTTGCTTCGGGCAGTACGCCTTCGCCGAGATCGTCGCGAATTGAGCGGCGCCGCTTTCGGTGAGGGCTGGGTTGCTCTCCTGCAGGTGCTGGATGAGGTGCAGGCCGCCCATGCCGTTGTGGAGGCAACCGCACACGGCCTGGCCGGCGCTGACGGCCTGGGCCGGGTCGGAGAAGCCGATTCCTACCTTTTTCAGGTCAGCGATGAAAGAGCCGTTGTTCTCGTCGCTGCCCGGCTCGTCGAGGCCAGGCTCGGAGTGCGCCGGCACGGCAAGCACCAGGCCCAGGGATACGCCAAGGATGGCGAGTAGCGATTTCATTGAGAATCCTCCTTATCCGGTTTCGGTTGCGGCCTTCGCGACCGCCGCGGTGGCCTTGCCGTCGGTCAGATGTACGGCGTGGATGCCGGGCTTGGTCGACAGCTTGGCAACCAGGTCGTCGAGACCGGCCTCATCGACGTTCCAGTGCTGCACCTCGTCCGGGGACTCCTGCAGCTTCGCGATGACTTTGTCGAGCGGGACCGGTCCCTTCGAGCGCGCGGGCGTGGTCACCTTGGCCCGCACACCCGTCGAGCTGACGACGCGGGAAGCCGGGCTGCCTAGCGCGCCACCGGCCAGGCTCCCGAGGCTGGCCTGGTTGAGCGCGCTCAGCGGGACTTCCATCGTCGGAGCTGCCGTCGCGGCAAAAGCCCCGTCCGGCAACGACGTCGCGGCGAGCCTGATTGCCGGGGTGGCGCCGGCCCAGCTGGGTGGCACCGACAATTTGCCCACCGTTTGCGCGCTGCCCAGAGCCGCAGTCGCCGCCCGTGCTCCCAGGCCGCCGAGGCCCCCGAGATGTCCGCCGGGCGAGGACAGTCCACCGTTTAGCGAGCCCAAGCCGATCCCGTGGCTCCAAGGCTGGTAGATGAAGAAGTTCTTCCACTGCGAGATGCCCAGACCGGTCGTGCTGTTGGCCACGTTGGTCCAGGTGGCCTGGCTACCGGCGCCCGAGATGAACGAGTACAGGTTGGTCCACGTGGTGGCCAGGGTCGATCCGCCGGGCACGGTGCCAAGCGCGTTGGTGAAGAACTTCGTAAAGTCGCCGTTCAACGTGGTGACTTGGGTGAGGAAGTTACTGGCCGTGGCCTCAGCCTGCTCCAGGATCGATTCCAGATCGGTCGGCGCCGCGGCCGCACTGGCAGCGGTGGTCGCCGCCCCCTGGGTGGCCTGACCGCTGCTGTTCGTGGTCTGCGGAGCCTCGGTGAACGAGCCCAACCCGGTGGTCGCCGCTTGCGACGATCCCGCGTACCCGGTCAGTGCGGCGACGTCCTGGGCCCAGAACTGGGCGTACTCAGCCTCGAGGGCCGCGATCGCCGCGTTGTACTGACCGAAGATGTTCGCCTGCAGCAGCGACAGCAGCTGAGTGCGATTGGCCGCGATCTCGGCCGGCGGCACGGTGGCCGCCAACGCCGTCTCGTAAGCACTAGCCGCGGCCCGGGCCTGACTTGCGGTCTGCTCAGCTTGTCCCGCCGTCGTCCCCAACCACGACACGTACGGCGCGGCGGCGGCGGCGGCGGCCTCCGACGACGGGCCGGTCCAGTCACCGCTGATCAGCCCGGTGATCACCGACTGGAAGTTGGCGGCCGTTGACTGCAACTCGCTGGAGAGACCATCCCAGGCCGCCGCGGCAGCCTGCAACGACTCAGATCCCGGGCCCGCGTAGATCTTGGCAGAGATGAGCTCCGGTGGTTGCGCTGCGAAATCGAAAACCATTGCTGCCTCTCCTTATTCCGCGCTCGGCGGGATCACGATGATGGTGGCGGTGGTGGCGATCTCGTCGGCCGCCACGGCGCCAGGCACGCGGTAACCCTGACCCACCGCGGCGCGAGTGGCGGTGCCGCCGATCGCACGGCCGGCCAGGCTCGACAGCGCCGTCTGGCCGAACATTCCGGGCTGACCCAGCCCCATCTCGGGAGCGGCGTCGACTGCGGACGCTTGCATCTCGGCGGCAACCGTCCGGACTGCGGGTGTCGCCGCCGCCCAGTTCTGCGGCACCGAGAGCGAACCGATGGTGCCGGCCCGGCCGACCGACGCCAATGTTCCGACATTTCCGCCGCCGCCGTACGAGCCACTCAGCAGCCCGCTGTGCAACAGCGGCGACAGTGCCCCCGTGATGGGCGTCGGGTGGAGCAGCGGGCCGATGCCCTGGATTCCGGTACCGAGGCTCGGGATAGAGATGGAGACCTGCCACCAGTTCTTCAGCAGGGTGCCGAACCCAAGGGGGGTCCACGGCCCGGCCGCGTAGGTGCTCAGGGTGTTGGCGCCGGTGGTCAAGAACTGATTGAACAGCGTGATGCCGTTCGTCACCGACGGAGGCAAGCCCAGGCTCGCCACCAGCTGCGACAGGGTCGCCGTAGACTGCGGCAGTAGAGCCGTGAGCTGCCCGTTAAGGGTCGACAGCTCGGTGCCGAAGTTCGTCAGTTCGGTGTTCAGCTGAGTCAGGAACGCGGAGAGGCTGTCGGTGGTCGAATCGGCGGTCGACGCGGCAGCCGACTGGGCTGTGCTGGCCGCCTGCGTCGCCTGCCCGCTGTCGTTGGTGGTGGCCGGCGCTTCTGTGAACGGTGTCAGCTGACTCGCG
>DASXJI010000020.1:0-1972 GCA_036497495.1 Mycobacterium sp. | reverse complement strand
GCCAGCGGTGTGGAACTCAACATTCTGGGCGAGGAGAACCTGACCGCCGAGCGGCCCGCAGTCTTCATCTTCAACCACCGCAACCAGGCCGACCCGGTCATCGTCGGCGCGCTGATCCGCGACAACTGGGTAGCCGTCGGCAAGAAGGAGCTCCAGAGCGATCCGATCATGGGCACGCTCGGCAAGGTTCTGGACTCGGTCTTCATCGACCGGGACAACCCGACCGCTGCGGTGGAATCGCTGCACCAGGTCGAGGAGCGGGCCCGGCAAGGGTTGTCCATCATGATCGCACCGGAGGGCACCAGGCTGGATACCACTAGCGTCGGGCCGTTCAAGAAGGGACCGTTCCGGATGGCGATGGCGGTCGGAATACCCGTCGTGCCGATCGTGATTCGCAACGCCGAGATCATCGCCGCGCGCAACTCGACGACGATGAATCCTGGCACGGTGGATGTTGCGGTGTATCCGCCGATCTCGATGAGCGACTGGACAGTTGAGACGCTGTCGGATCGGATCGCCGAGGTGCGCCAACTCTACGTGGACACGCTGGCCGACTGGCCGGTCGACGAGCTGCCCGACCATGACGTTTACCAAAAGAAGGCGCCGCGCAAGGCCGCAAAAGCCGCGAAGGCTGCGGCGAAAAAAACGTCCAAGGCGGCCACATCCAAGGCGGCGCCGCGCAAAGCGACCAAGGCCGAACCGAGTACACCCCGGCCGAAGGGACGATCGTGACCACCCCGGCTGCCGACGAGGGTTCGTTCAGCACCAGCGACGACACTTTGGTGTTGGCGTCGGCGTCGTCGCCGATGGAATCGGAATTGCTTGCCACTTGGCTGGATCAGCAACGCGCCCGCCATCCGGACACCAAGCTCGAGGTGCTGCCGCTGCCCGACCGGGACGCGTCGCCCGGCGCGATGGCCCAACTCGTCGAGCAACTCGAATTGGACGAGGACCGGTCGATTGTGCCGGTGCGAGTCTTCTGGATGCCGCGTGCCGACGCGTCGGCGTGGAATCGGGTGGCGGCGTTGATACCGGGCCGAAATCCCTACCAGCCCAGCGAGCGTCAGCAGCGCCACATTCTGCGTTCCGACCGTTCCCGCGCCCAGGTGGTAGCCGGCGAATCGGCCAAGGTGTCCGAACTTCGTCAGCAGTGGCGCGACATCACTTTCGGCGACAACCCGCGTGAGTTCGCGCATTTCGTCACCCGTCGGGCGCTGCTGGCATTGGAACGCGCCGAATACCGAATCCTTGGACCGCAATACAAGTCGCCGCGGCTGGTGCGGCCGGAGATTCTGGCGTCTGCGCGATTTCGCGCCGGCCTGGAGAAGATCCCGGGTGCCACCATCGAGCAAGCCGGAGAAATGCTTGACGAGCTCGCCACCGGATGGAGCCGAGTTTCCATCGACCTGGTCGCCGTCCTGGGCAGGTTGTTCAGCCGGGGATTCGACCGGGAAATCGACTACGACGAGTACCAGGTGGCGGCCCTGCGCACCGCGCTGGAAGCTCATCCGGCGGTATTGCTGTTCTCGCACCGGTCCTACATCGACGGCGCGGTCATGCCGGTGGCAATGCAAGAAAATCGGCTGCCACCGGTGCATGTCTTCGCCGGTATCAACTTGGCATTCGGGGTAATGGGACCGCTGATGCGCCGCGCCGGGACCATCTTCATCCGTCGCAATATCGGCAAAGATCCGCTGTATAAATATGTGCTCCGGGAGTACGTCGGCTATGTGGTGGAGAAGCGTTTCAACCTGAGCTGGTCTATCGAGGGCACCCGTTCGCGCACCGGGAAGATGCTGCCGCCCAAGCTCGGACTGATGAGCTACGTGGCTGATGCTTATCTAGACGGCCGCAGTGACGACATTCTGCTGCAAGGCGTTTCGATCAGCTTTGACCAGCTGCACGAGACCGCCGAGTACGCTGCTTACGCCCGTGGTGGCGAGAAGCGTGCCGAGGGCCTGAGCTGGATGTA
>DASXJI010000019.1:0-3022 GCA_036497495.1 Mycobacterium sp. | reverse complement strand
TCGCCGGCGGCTCGAGCCCGCGTAATTCAGTGATATTCCGGCACATCCCTCAACGATAGGTGCGGCCACGGTGTGGCGGACCGGACTGACTACGGTGGCGCTATGACCCGCGCCGACGACGATGCAGCGTGGAGCAATGAGGGAGCGGCGCTAATGGCTGACGACATTCTGTTGATCCACACCGACGAGCGGGTGCGAACCCTGACGCTGAACCGGCCGCAATCGCGCAACGCGTTGTCGGCTGCACTGCGGGATCAATTCTTCGGCGCCCTGGCCGGCGCCGAGACCGACGACGACGTCGACGTCATCATCGTCACCGGCACCGACCCGGTGTTCTGCGCCGGGCTGGACCTCAAAGAACTGGGTGGGCAAACGGCGCTACCGGACATCTCGCCGCGCTGGCCGTCGCTGACCAAGCCTGTCATCGGTGCGATCAACGGCGCTGCCGTCACCGGCGGGCTCGAGGTGACGCTGTACTGCGACATCTTGATCGCGTCCGAACAGGCGCGATTCGCCGACACCCATGCCCGCGTGGGCCTGCTGCCCACCTGGGGGCTCAGTGTGCGTCTTCCGCAGAAGGTCGGCATCGGACTGGCCCGCCGGATGAGCCTGACCGGGGACTACCTGTCCGCGCAGGATGCGCTGCGCGCCGGCCTGGTGACCGAGGTAGTGCCACACGACCAGTTGCTGCCCGCCGCACGCAAGGTGGCCGACAGCATCGTCGGCAATAACCAGGACGCGGTACGGGCACTGTTGTCGTCCTACCACCGCATCGACGATTCGAACACCAGCGAGGGTTTGTGGCTGGAAGCGACTGCAGCGCGGGCATTCCGGACCTCCGGCGACGACATTGCCGCCAACCGTGAGGCCGTCCTGAAGCGCGGCCGGGCTCAAGTTCGGTAACAGCAATCTGCCCCGTTTCCTGAGGGTGGAAACGGGGCAGAATGCGTTGTTGACCGATCCGCTCGATCAGGGCAGGAGCGCGCGGAGCGGGTGCGTGATCGCCCAACCGGGGCGTATGACGTCCGCCGCGTAGTGGCGCACCGGGTGCAGCGGTCCGCTGTACGGCACCCACGGAGCAGCCGATGCGACAGGCGCCGCCAGTGAACCGAGCAGGGAGAGACCGACGCCGGCCAGCAGGCCCGCGGCTGCGACACGCAACTTGGGAGTTTTGGCATTCATGGTGGTTTCCTTACCTGGCAGTTGTCCCAGGTCCGAAGGTCGATCCTTCGCTGGGGTCGGTTGCTATCTCCCGACATCACGAGCATGCACCGCCCGCCTTGGTGGATCCTGGCGAGATTCTTGCGAAATTCTTGCGTTGGCTCCTAGGCGTTCGCGCAGCTCAGCGAGCGCGAATTTCGAAGGTGAACTCGTGGCCGCCGATGCGGATATGGTCGCCGTCGGCCAAGGTGGCGGCGCCGCGGATGCGTCGGCCTCCCACTTGGACGCCGTTGGTCGATCTCAGATCGCTGATGACGAAATTGCCTGCGGTGTCGATGACGACAGCGTGGTAGCGGCTGACTTCGTCGTCGTCGAGAATGATGTCGTTGTCAGGCCGGCGGCCGATCCGGATCGACCCCTCCAACCGGTAGCGCTGTCCATCCCGTCGCCGCAGCTCGGCGACGGCTGACGCGGCCGCCAGCGTGCCGGTGTGCGGACCGAGACCGACGACGGCATGCGTCGCGGTCGTCTGCGCTGTCTCGTGGGTGTCCAAGGGTTCTTGACGCAGGATGCGCGTATGCAGGCTGCGCACTGTCGGACCGGGGTCGATGCCGAGGTTCTCGGCGAGGTTCGCTTTCAGTCGCTGATAGGCGTTGAGGGCATCGGACTGGCGCTCGGTGACGTAGTAGGCGGTGATCAGTTGAGCCCAAAGCCGTTCGCGAAAGGGGTGTTCGGCGGTCAGCATCTCCAGGCGCGGGATGATGCCGTCGGCGCGTCCGCACGCGATCTCGGCTTCTGCGAGGGCGGTGTGGACCGCCACTCTGACCTCCGACAGCGCGGTGGCGAACATATCGACGAAGGCGAATTCGCGTAGGTCATCGAGGAAAGGGCCGCGCCATTCGGCCAGCGCAGCCGACAGGTAGGTGCTGGCGTCTTCGAAGCGTCCTGCGGCGGCGGCGTGCACACCCGCGTTCTTCTCGGTGACGAAGCGCCCGATGTCGCAATCGGCATCTGCGACGTTCAGCTGATATCCCGGGGAAACGCTCGCGAGCACCCTATTTGGGTCGTGCGATCCGCTGCCGAGCAGTCGGCGCAGATTGGACACGTAGGAGTGGATGCTGGTTCGCGCGGCCGGCACCGGCGACTCGTCCCAGACCGCATCGATCAGCGCGTCAACCGATACCGCCCGGTTGCGGTTCATCAGCAGCGTGGCCAGCACCGCCCGCTGCTTGGGGGCGCCCAGCGGCACCGGTGCGCCGCCGGCCCTCAGCTGCAAGGGCCCCAGAACACCGAACTGCAGACCTGCGTTCGACATCGCTCGACAGCCTTTCGGGTCCACATGGGTGTCCGACCACCATTGTGACCTTTATTGACCGCCGCGCGGCGTTGCACACGGCCCGGATCGCGGCCCACTTGCCGAGCCTTGGGTCGTGATTTTAATGCCGCGGTTGATACGCCGCTGGCAAAGAGCACACTGACGGTGCCTACGCACCATCCAGTTCTCGGATGACTCTGCACGGGTTACCGGCGGCCAGCACGCCGCCAGGTATGTCGCCGATCACGACGCTGCCCGCCCCGATCACCGCGTTGCCGCCGATCGTCACGCCCGGACACACGATCACTCCGGCCGCCAGCCATACGTTGTCGCCGAGCACAATCGGAGCTGCCGACTCCCATCCGGCCCGTCGGGCCTCGCAGTCGTCGACGGGGTGCAGCGCCGTAACAAGCTGTGCGCGTGGACCGATCGACACGTGATCACCGATCGTGATCGACGCGCAGTCCAGCAGAATCGCGTCGTAGTTGATGAAGCAGCCTGCGCCGACGGCTATCTGCGCACCGTAGTCACACTGGAGTCGGGGAA
>DASXJI010000018.1:0-3755 GCA_036497495.1 Mycobacterium sp. | reverse complement strand
CGAGTCCGGTGTCTGGTCCCAGCTTCCGGGCCGCGAGCGAGCCAAAGTCATCTGGCGCATCGCGGATCTGATCGACGAGCACGCCGACGAGTTCGCCCGACTGGACTCGCTCAACACCGGCATGCCGCTGATGCAGGCCACTCTGCAGATGTCCACCTGTTCCGAGTTCTTCCGCTACTACGCGGGCTGGTGTTCCAAGCTAAACGGCGTCGCATACGACGTGAAGACCGACGGCATCGCGAGCGACGCTTACGTCAACATGCACGCCTACACGCTGAAAGAGCCCTACAGCGTCGTGGGCCTGATCTTCCCGTGGAACGGGCCGATCTTCAACGCCAGCGCCAAGCTCGCTCCGGCGCTTGCCGCCGGTTCCAGCATGCTCGTCAAACCCGCTGAGGAGACACCACTTTCGGCCCTCCTGCTCGACCGACTGGTCCACGAGGCAGGGGTGCCAGAGGGCGTGGTCAATCTGCTGACCGGCTACGGCCACACCGCGGGCGCGGCGATCACCGCGCACGCGGGAGTCGAGAAAGTCGCCTTCACCGGCTCGACAGAGGTCGGCAAGGAGATCGTGCGGGCGTCGGCAGACAACCTCAAGAAGGTCACGCTCGAACTCGGCGGCAAGTCGCCGGTGCTGATCTTCGACGACGCCGATCTGGACAAGGCCATCCTGATGGCCTCGCTGGGCATCTTCGTGCACTCCGGTCAGGGCTGCGTGTGCGGGTCACGAATCTTCGTGCAGCGCCGCGTGTTTGACCGAGTCGTGGAGGGCATCTCGATGATGGCCAACACGTTCAAGTACGGCGCACCCAGCGAGGAAGGTTGTGTCAGCGGCCCGTTGATCAGCCAGAAGCAACTCACTCGCGTGATGGGTTTCATCGACGAAGGCAAGAGCGACGGCGTCGACGTTGTTACCGGCGGCTACCGCCTCGACCGCAAGGGCTACTTCGTCCACCCGACTGTGCTCACCAAGGTCGACCCGGGCATGCGGCTCTACCAGCAGGAGATCTTCGGGCCGGTGGTCAGCATCCTGCCGTTCGACGACGAGGACGAGGCGGTGGCTCTGGCCAACGACACCACCTATGGGCTGGCCGCGACGGCCTATACCGAGAACCTCGGCCGTGCGCACCGGATCGTCAAGCGTCTGCAGGCAGGCAGCGTGCAGGTCAACTGCCAGTTGGTCTTTGACCCCGACGTGCCGTTCGGCGGGTACAAACAGTCCGGCTGGGGACACGAGTTCGGCAAAGAGGGCATTGAGATGTACCTGAAGACGAAGTCGGTCTGGGTGCAGCTGTAAGGACGTATCGTCAGCGCATGGCGCAAAGTCTCGAGGCCCGGCTGAATTCGTACTGGCCGACCGCCTTGTCAGTGTTTCGGGTGATGTTCGGGTTCCTGTTTCTGAGCCACGGCCTGTCCGGGCTGATCGGCTGGCCGGCCGCGGATCATGTGGCGCCGGTGGGCCAATGGCCCGACTACTACGCCAGCTGGATCGAAGCGGTCACCGGTGCGCTGATCACCCTCGGGCTGTTCACCCGGCCCGCCGCCTTCCTGGCCACGGGGGAAATGGCGTTCGCCTATTTCACCGTCCATCTGCCGAATGGCTTCTTCCCCATCAACAACCGCGGCGAGGACGCGGTGATGTTCTGCTTCGCTTTCCTGTTGCTGATCTTCGCCGGCGCTGGCCCCTACGCGCTGGACGCCCATCGAAGTCGGTGGCCCACGCGCCGAAGTCGACTGCGGCGCTGAGCTTTATCGCACCGTCGCGAAGAACGCACGGACATCGTCGACGAACAACTCCGGCTGCTCGAACGCAGCGAAGTGCCCGCCACGGGGCATCGTCGTCCAGTGCGTGACGTTGTAGGCGGCGTCACACCAGCTTCGCGGGGTGCGCAGGATTTCCTTCGGAAAAGCGGCGACTCCAGTCGGCAGCTCCACACGGCCATCGGTGACAAACTTGTTGAAGCTCTCCCAATACAGGCGCGCTGAGGATGCGCCGCTTCCCGTGACCCAGTACAGCATCACGTTGTCCAGCAATTCGTCACGGCTGAGCACATTCTCGGGGTGCCCGTGGCAGTCAGCCCATGCCCAGAACTTCTCGACGACCCACGCCAGCTGGCCCACCGGCGAGTCGACCAGTCCATAACCGAGGGTTTGAGGCCGAGTGGACTGCTGTTTGGAGTAGCCAGTGCCCCACTTCCGGTGTTGCACATATGCAGCCAGGGCGTGTTGATCGTCCTCGGTGATATCGGCGGACTCGGCGACAGGCTTCGCGATGGGCATGTTCAGGTGGATGCCCACGCAGTGACCGCCATTGCGCCCGATTTGCGTCGTCACCGCCGCACCCCAGTCACCGCCCTGCGCGCCGTACCGGTCGTAACCGAGCCGGCCCACCAGCGTCTCCCACGCTTCGGCGATCTTCTCCACGCCCCAGCCGGTGTGGGTTGGCCGGCCGGAGAATCCGTATCCCGGCAGCGATGGGCAGATCACGTGGAAGGCGTCCTCGGCGCGACCCGACGGCGGGTTGACCAGCGGCTCGATCACCTTGTGGAACTCGACCACCGATCCCGGCCAGCCGTGGGTGATCACCAGCGGCAGCGCGCCGTCGTGCGGCGAACGTTGATGAATGAAATGGAGGTCCAGCCCGTCGATCTCAGTCAGGTAGTGATCGAACCGGTTCAGCGCGGCTTCCCGCGAACGCCAGTCGTAGCCGTCGGCCCAATAGTCGGCCAACTCGCGGGTGTAGGCCAGCGGGATGCCCTGGCTCCAGTCGTCGACCGTCTCCGACTCCGGCCATCGAGTGCGCGACAACCGCTCCTTGAGGTCGTCGAGAACGGCGGCGGGGACGTCGATGCGATACGGCCTGATTTCCGGCATGGCTCTCATCATGCAGGCAGCGACGACCGCCGACTGTCACCAGGTCCGAGGTGATACCTCCGACGCCAGGTCACAGCTTGTGCCGCGGCGACCTGCCCATGTGGTAGCCGGTCGGAAACGACATCTCGATCACCCGAAGTTGATCGTGAGCTTTCGACTCGAGCTCGAGGACAACGCAGCTCTCGTCGAAAGATTTCGACTCCAGGACGATGTAGTGCTCACCGCCGCCATGGACGTCGGTAATCGGGTCACCTGACCGCAGTGCCTCCACGGGCACCAGCTCGGGATTTCCGTGTAGCTCCACCCTCGTCACGTTAGGGCATTCGCGGAAAAGTGGGAATGCTTTTCCGTCCACCTGCTCGGGTCACCCGTCGAGAGCGAGATCCTTGCGGAATCGCTTCATCCCGTCGATCTTCTCGGCGAGGGTGGCATCCGGTCCGGAGTAGAACATCCACGGCATCGTGATGATCCCGGTGATGCCGGCGCCCTCGGCGCGCTGGTAATCGGCGATCGTGAATGCATCGGTCAGCGGCGTAAGGACAGTGAAATCGTCCATTGTTAAACCGTTTTCGGCTCGCAATTCACGCAACCGGGCCACCGACGCGATAGCGTGATCGGTCTTGATCAGGTCGCCGATCCAACCGTCGTAGCGCGCCGCGCGGCGCAACGCGATGTCACTGAGCCCACCGACGTAGATCGGTACCCGCGGCGGCGTCGGCTGCATCTCCAGCTTCGGGGTCTGATAGAACTCGCCGTCAAATTCCGTCCAGTCCGGCGACCACAGCGTCCGCATCAGGTCGAGCATCTCGTCGGTGCGCCTGCCCCGGGCGGAGAAGCGTTGCTCCATCAAGTCGAACTCTTCTTCACACCAGCCGACGCCG
>DASXJI010000017.1:0-5288 GCA_036497495.1 Mycobacterium sp. | reverse complement strand
GCGCCCGCGATCGGCGAGGTGTTGCGCGGCTTGGTACGGAACGGCCGCCGCGCCGCATGCGAGATGCGCACCAGGATGGCCAGCAGCACGTAGTTCGCCAACAGCGACGAGCCGCCGTAGGACATCCAGGGTGTGGTCAGCCCGGTTAACGGAATGAGGTTGGTGACGCCGCCGACGACGATGAACAACTGGATGGCCAGCGTAGAAGCCAACCCCGCGGCCAGCAGCTTGCCGAAGCTGTCCCGCACCGCGATCGCGGTCCGCATGCCCCGGACGATCACGATGGTGTAGAGCATCAGCAGGCCGGCCAATCCCACCAGGCCGAGTTCTTCACCGAACGCCGCGGTGATGAAATCGGTTGCCGCAGCAGGCACGGTGTCCGGCTGGCCGTTGCCCAGACCGGTGCCGAAGACACCGCCGGTGGCGAAACTGAACAGCGACTGCACGATCTGGTAGCCGGTGTTGTCCGGATCGGCGAACGGGTCCAGCCAAGTCTGCACCCGGATCCTGACGTGAGCGAACATGTAGTACGCGGCAACGCTGCCCACTGCGAACAAGGCCAGGCCGAGTACTACCCAGCTGAACCGTTGGGTGGCCAGGTAGACGACGACCAGGAACGAAGCGTAGAGCAAAAGCGAAGTGCCCAAGTCCTTTTCGAAGACCATCACGGCGATCGAGGCAACCCAGGCACCGAGCAGCGGAGCGAGGTCACGCGGCCGGGGCAGATCCATGCCGAGCACGTGTTTGCCCGCGCTGGTGAACAGCCCGCGCTTGGCCACCAACACCGCCGAGAAGAAAATCAGCAACAAGATCTTCGAGAATTCGGCGGGCTGGATCGAGAAGCCCGGCAACCGAACCCAGATCTTGGCGCCGTTTTGCTCTGACAGCGATTTCGGCAGCAGCGCCGGAATGGCGAGAAAGACGAGTCCGGTCAGCCCGCATACGTAGCCGTAGCGAGCGAGCTGCCGATGGTCCTTCAACGAGATCACCACGAACGCAAAGGCGCCCACGCCGACCAGCGTCCACAGGATCTGCGGACTCGTGATGGCGCGGCCACTCCCCTCGGCCAGCCGCTCGTCGAGATCGAGCCGGTGGATCATCACCAGACCCAACCCGTTGAGCAACGCGACGATCGGCAACAGCAACGGATCCGCGTAGGGCGCATAGCGTCTGATGGCCAGATGCGCCACTGCGAACACCGCCAAGAAGCCGGCGGCGTAGGTGAGTAGTGGCCAACCGATCTCGCGTTCCTGATTGGCCTGCACGATCGCGAACGCCGCCGTGGTGATCACCGTGGCGAAACACAGCAGCAGTAGTTCGGCATTGCGCCGGTTCGGCAACGACGGCGTGACGGTGACCGGCGGCTGCGGCTGCGTGGTCATTCCGGAGTCCGGCAGTCGGTTCCCGGCCGGGGCGGCGGCGGGGACAGCGCTGTGACGGTCGGTGCGGCAACCGTCGGCGACGGGCTTGCCGGAACATCTTGCGGCGGCGGCATTTCCGCGCCGGGAACGGGTACCTGGCTGGTGGTGGGCTGGGGCGGCGGCGTCGAAGCGGGCGGAGACTGGGCACGCGCGAGCGGGCAGAGCGGCAACAGCGACTCGGTGGCCAATCGCCGCAGCTGCGCGGTGGCCTGATCCAGGGTGCCCACCGGCAGGCCGGCCGCGACTTGGGCGCGGGCCGACTCGGCCAGATCGGACGGCTTCATCAACTGGCAGTTATGGTTCGTGCCGGCCTGGCCGTAGGGGACGACCGACAACTGGTTGAGACTGGTCAGGCAGCCCTGCGAATAAGGCTGGTGCAGTGGCACGCCCAGGATGGAAATCTGGATGCCCTGCATGATGGACACGGCGCCGTTGTAGGCGGTGACGTAGTAGTAACTCCGGATCACGGTGCGGCCGACGGCGAGAGCCGCGAGCACCAGCAGGATCATCAGCGCGAGCCCGATCAACACCCGACGTCGCGAGTGCCGCGGCGGCGGAGCTGTGTCTATCTGCGGCACAACGCGTTTGGCAGCCTCTTTGCGTGGGGTGATGGCCGAGGCCCGGCCGGCCGAGGTGTTGGGCCGGGTCAGTTGGTCATGGACGTCGGAGTCACCGGACACCGCGCCCGCGATGATCGGCTGTGTCGGGCCGTAGTCGGTGTCGACGACGTCGGCGACCACCACGGTCACGTTGTCGGGGCCGCCGCCGCGCAACGCCAGTTCGATCAGCCGGTCGGCGCTGTCGGTGACGTCGGGAATCTTCAGGGCGTCCAAGATGGTCTCGTCGCTCACCGGATCGGAAAGTCCGTCTGAGCAAAGCAGATAGCGATCACCGAGCCGGACCTCGCGCATGGTCAGGGTCGGCTCGACCTCATGGCCGGTCAACGCCCGCATGATCAACGATCGCTGCGGGTGGCTGTGGGCCTCTTCCTTGGTGATCCGCCCCTCGTCGACCAGGGTCTGGACGAACGTGTCGTCTTTGGTGATCTGCGTGAGTTCACCGTCGCGCAGCAGATAGCCCCGCGAGTCGCCGATGTGGATCATTCCAATCCGGTTGCCAGCAAACAGGATTGCGGTCAATGTGGTGCCCATACCTTCGAGGTCGGGCTCCATCTCCACCTGGGCGGCGATCGCCGAGTTACCGGAATGCACGGCGGCGTCGAGCTTGGCGAGCAGGTCGCCGCCGGGCTCGTCGTCGTCGAGGTGGGCCAGCGCGGCAATCACCAACTGCGAGGCGACTTCACCCGCGGCGTGGCCGCCCATCCCGTCGGCTAACGCCAGCAATCGCGCACCGGCATATACCGAGTCTTCGTTGTTGGATCGCACCAAGCCGACATCGCTGCGCGCTGCATAGCGCAAGACCAAAGTCACGGACGCAACTCAATTACCGTCTTGCCGATACTCACCGGCGTGCCAATGGGAACCCGTACCGCCGTCGTCACCTTCGCCCTGTCGAGGTATGTGCCGTTGGTCGATCCTAAATCTTCGACGTACCATTCCGAGCCTCGCTGGGAAAGTCGCGCGTGCCGCGTCGACGCGTAATCGTCGTTGAGCACCAACGTGGAGTCGTCGGCGCGCCCGATCAGCACCGGCTGACCGCTCAGCGTGATACGTGCACCGGCCAATGCCCCTTCGGTCACAACGAGATAGCGCGCCGCGTTGCCGCGTTGTCGTGGGGGCAGCAGAGTCCCGCGCAACGTCAAACCGCGTCGCACCATCACCGCGCCGGTCGGCGCGTAGATGTCGGTGCGCAGAATGCGCAGCACTGACCAGATGAACAACCACAGCAGCATCAGGAAACCGGCGCGCGTCAGTTGCAGTACGAGTCCCTGCATCCGGCGTCCTCTCCGTCCTGGTGCCGCGTGCCTCACGTGCCCGGATATAGCAACGTCACGATACTTGGACGGCGGTCGACGCGGGGTGAAGCCAATGCCTGCGCGCCCTACGGGCTCAGTGGATGTGGACGACGATCTCCGAGTGCCCCAACCGGATCACGTCGCCGTCGGCCAACTGCCACTCCTGAACAGGCGCGTTGTTGACGGTGGTGCCATTGGTGGAATTGAGGTCGGACAGCAGCGCGACGTGGCCGTCCCACCGAATCTCCAAGTGGCGACGCGACACACCGGTATCCGGCAGCCGGAACTGTGCATCCTGGCCGCGTCCAATGACGTTCGGGCCTTCACGTAACTGATAGGTGCGCCCACTGCCGTCGTCGAGTTGCAGTGTGACCGCCGAGCCCGAGGACGAGTAGCCGCCCTGTTGTCCGTAGCCGCCGCCGTAACCGGCGGCGTCGGCGGGCTGGCCGTAGTCGTAATCGCGCCCGGGCTCGGCGTACCCGCTGCCGCCACCGGGCGGGGCGTATGACTGGCCGTAGTCCTGTCGGCCGTAGTCGGGCTGCTGGCCGTAGTCCTGTCGGCCATATCCGCCGCCGCCGTAGCCCTGGTCGTAGCCCGCGCCGTGTTCGGGGTAGCCGCCGCGCTGGTCCGGGTAGCCACCCTGGTCGGGGTAGCCGCCGCGTGGGTCGGGTGCGCCGTAGCCGGGTTGGTCGGGGTAGCCGCCGCGCGGGTCGGGGTAGCCGCCAGGTTCCGGCTGATACCCGCCGCGCGGGTCTGGTGCGCCGTAGCCGCCTCGGTCGGGGTAGCCGCCGCGCTGGTCGTAGCCGGCGGCGTGTTCGGGGTAGCCGCCGCGCTGGTCCGGGTGGCCGCCCTGGTCGGGGTAGCCACCGCGTTGGTCGGGTGCGGCGTAGCCGGGTTGGTCGGGGTAGCCGCCGCGCTGGTCGGGTGCGCCGTAGCCCGGTTGGTCGGGGTACCCGCCGCGCGGGTCTGGTGCGCCGTAGCCGGGTTGGTCGGGGTAGCCGCCGCGCTGGTCGGGGTAGCCGGCAGGTTCCGGCTGATACCCGGCACGCGGATCCGGTGCGGCATGCGGATCGTCATGCGGATGCGCGTAGGGGTCGTCGTAGTAGTCGTCGCCGGGCCGTCCCTGCCCCTGGCCGCCGCCGTGGCTCGAATTCTCACTCATCGCTGGTACTCCTGGTTCTGCGCTGAACGCACGGTCTGATTGTGGCGGGGCGAGCTCGCCGGCTGTTGGCCGGGGCTCGACATCGGGGTTGACAGCGCCGCGGGTGCGGAACTGGCCAGTGTGCAGGTTCGCCGAGTGCTCGAACCGGATGACCACGTCACCATATGTTTGCCACCTCTGTTCGCCGATGTATCCCGCTAAGTACTTTGCGAAAGCGTCCGAAGTGAGGTCCGGGTCGGCGCCCACTTTCTGGTAGTCGTGCATACCGAGGGTAATGATGTATTCGTTGGGAGCCAAAAAGCGATCGCCTGCGACGGGGCGAATTCCCTCGGCCGCTTCCCGGCGCAACATCGCCTCGACCTCTTGCGGGACGATCGATCCGCCGAATACTCGGGCAAAGGCATCACCGACGGAGACCTCGAGTTTGCGCTCGATGCGTTGGACTAGCCCCCTTTGGCTGCTCATGTCTAAGCGCCCGCCCCAGTCCTTGTCTCTCGGTGCTGCACGGCGGACGATGCTCCGGCGTGTCGCATCACGCGTGTCGTACCCAGCATGGTATCCGGCAAGCGCTGCGCAGCGGCACCTCCAGAACTCTGAGAATCGAATCGGGCCAGGTCAAACCGGCGTCCAGTGCGCTCGGCAGCACCGGTGCGGTTTGGAGATGCGCGCTACTACAGTGGTAGGCTCCACCGGTTGTTTTAGGGCGAGTGGCGGAATGGCAGACGCGCTGGCTTCAGGTGCCAGTGTCCTTCGGGACGTGGGGGTTCAAGTCCCCCTTCGCCCACAGATG
>DASXJI010000016.1:0-4211 GCA_036497495.1 Mycobacterium sp. | reverse complement strand
ATCACGATCGACAGCGGGATCACGACCCATTGCAAGCCGAGTCCCAGGATGTCTTGCCACAGCAACACGGACAGTCCACATGCGGTGCCCAGCGAGGCAGCCACCGTGCTGACGATGACCAGGGCGGCGACCACGCTGCGGGTGATCACCAGCATGATCGCGAAGATCAGGATCATCGAGGCGATGCAGGCGATCAACAAGTCAACGGTGACGCCGTTCTGCATGTCGCTGTAGAGCGAGGCGGTACCGGCCAGTGAGACCTTCGCGTTCTCCAGTGGGGTGCCCTTGACGGCGTCGGCGACTGTTTCCTTGATCCCGGCGACGTGCTCGATGCCCGCCACCGAGGCCGGGTCACCCTGGTGGGTGATGATCAACCGAACGGCCTTGCCGTCGGACGAGACGAACATCTTCAGGCCGCGTTCGAAGTCGGGGTTCTTGAACACTTCCGGCGGCAGATAGAAGGAGTCGTCGTTCTTGGCCTCGTCGAAATAATTGCCTATCAGCGTCGAGCCCTGCGCCAATTCCTGCTGGTGGGCCTGGATCCCGGCCATCGTGCTGTGCGTGGCCACCATGAAGTCCCGCATCGTCTTCATGGACTCGATGGTGGGCGGCAGCGTCGCCAGCACTTGCGGCATCAACTGGTCGAGATGATCGAGACTGCCGGTCATAACCTGCAATTGGTCGGCGAGCTCATCGATCCCGTCGAGGGTATCGAAGATCGAGCGAAGCGACCAACAACTGGGAATGTCGAAGCAGTGCTTTTCCCAGTAGAAGTAGCTGCGAATAGGTCGGAAGAAGTCGTCGAAGTCGGCGATGTGGTCCCGCAACTCGTTGGTGGTGTCCACTATGTCGTGCGTCTGAGTGACCAGGTCGTGGGTATTGGCCGTCAGCTTCTTCATGAGCTCGTACATGTGCTCCATGTTGGCGATGGTCTTGCTCAACTCGTCGGCCTGCTCGAGCATTTGCGCGGTGTTGTCGTTCTGAATCTTGGCCGTCTGCAGGGTGCCCGAGTTCTGCATGGCGATCTGGAACGGGATCGAACTGTGTTCGATCGGCGCCCCCAGCGGCCGGGTGATGGTCTGGACTCGCTCGATGCCATGCAAGTGGAACACGCTCTTGGCGACCCGGTCGATGACGAGCATGTCCGCCGGGTTGCGCAGGTCGTGATCGGCTTCCAGCATCAGCAACTCGGGATTCATCCGGGCTTGGGAGAAGTGCCGCTCGGCGGCCTTCATCGCGACGTTAGCGGGCATGTCGGTGGGCGTGAACTTCTCGTCGTTGTACTGCGGCACGTAGGTCAGCAGACTGACGAAGCCGATGATCGCGATCGCCAGCGTCACGACGATGATGGGTACGGGCCAGCGGACTACGGCCGTGCCGACCTTCCGCCAGCCCCGCGTCGAGAGCACCCGCTTAGCATCGAGCAGACCGAACCGGGACCCCACGGCCAGGATCGCCGGCGCCAACGTCAACGCCGCCGCCACGATCACCAAAAGGGCGATCGCGCACGGCAAACCCATCGAATTGAAGTACGGCAACGTGCACATGGTCAGACACATACACGCACCCGCGATAGTCAACCCCGAACCCAGGATCACGTGCGACACGCCATGGTAGGCCGTGTAGAACGCATCTTCCCGGTCCTGACCCGCCGACCGGGCTTCCTGATATCGGCCCAGCAGGAAGATCACGTAGTCGGTTCCCGCGGCGATGGTCAGCATCGTGACCATGCTCACCGCGTACGGCGTCAGACCGATGATGTTCAAGTTGCCCGCGGTGGCGGTGATCCCTTGCGCCGCAAAGAGTTCGATACCAACAATCACCAGCGCTAGAATGGCGGTCACGACCGAGCGGTAGACGATCAGCAGCATCGCCAAGATGACGCCGATCGACACCAACGCCATCAGCTGGAGGCTCTTGTGCCCCGCGACGCTGACGTCGGCATTCAGCACGGTGTTACCGGCCACGTAGGCTTTGACCCCCGGCGGCGGATGCACTGAGCCGACGATGTTGCGCACGGCGGCCACGGATTTCTTGCTGGGGCCGGTGCCCTGAGCGCCGACGAGGAACACCTGCACATAGGCGGCCTTGCCGTCCTGGCTCTGCGAGCCCGCAGCGGTCAGCGGATCACTCCAGAAGTCCTGGATGTTCTCCACGTGTCCCCGGTCAGCGTGGAGCTTCGTGACGATCTGGTCGTAAAACTGGTGCGCGCTGTCGCCCAGCTTGTCCTGCCCCTCCAGGACCACCATCGCCGTGGAATCCGAATCGAACTGCTTGAACACGTGACCGATGTTCATCATGCTGTGAAATGCCGGCGAGTTCTGCGGCGCCAGCGACACCGAATGTTTGTCTGCGACGGCGTCCAGAGACGGAGCCAGCAGGCCCAGGCCTACCGCGACCAGCACCCAGAACACGATGATCGGGACCGACAGGACGCGGATCAGCCGTGGGACGATCGCGCGGCGTGGCGCGGAGTGCGCGTTGCTCATACGGATTTCACCAGGCAGTAGATGAACGGTTGATATTCGTGGGCGCTGCGGTCGTCGCGCACCTGGCCGTCGACGATGACGCGACACCGAAGGCCGCTGACTCCGCGATCGCCCTGGGCGACAACGTTGGCCGACATCGACGGCAACGTCGTGACGATCGTGAAGGACCACGGCAACGCCGCAGCGTCGACGCGATGAGGCTGTCCGTTCTCGTCGAGGTAGTCGACATTGACGCTGCCCCCCGAGCCGGTGATCTCGTAGGCGATGTGTTTCGGGTTGAACGGCTTCGTATCGTCACCATTGTCTGCGCCGGCCGACGCCGATTCGTGGGCGCCGATCGTGTCGCGGATTCGGACGACCGCGTATGCACCGAGCGCGACCACGACGACCAGAAGGAGTGGCATCCACACTTTTTTGAACACCCGAAACACCGGTAAATCCCTCCCTTTCAGTCATCCACCTGCCGTGGGGGTCGTCGTGTGTCGGCATCCGCGCATCAGCGTTGTGTCCAGCCACCGGCGGCGGGCTGGCGCAGGCGCTGCCGTGCTATATCCAGCTTGGTTCTCGGTCATCAGGACTGGTGTGCTTCCGTCGCGTGCAGGCAGCTGTCGGCCGATCCGACTCGGCGTCTGAGTTTGCAAGAGGCGTGGGTGTCACGTGCGGCATGGCAGTTCTGCTGTGAATGGCCCATTATCGAGAGTCTTTTGCATACCTTGTGGGCTGAAGAGTCCCAGGAGGCCGGGGAATAGCACTCCGCCGGGATCGATGGGCGCCGAGTGGGCCAGGGCGCCAATCCGGATGGGTACGAAGCCGGTTTGGGTGATGATGTCCGCAGTGATCCGCGCGGTGTCGTTGTCGTCGGCCGCGTATCCGATCCCCCATCGCCCTGATTCCCGGCGCTCGCGCAGCCATAGCGTTTCAGCGAGCTGGTGGGAGAAAGCGCGCGCCACCGATGATTTCGGGAATTGCTCAGCGGTCACCGTTCCAGAAGTCTTGCCGCCGAGGTCCTTGATGGTCATCACACCGTCCTCGTGCCAGAGGAACGGGTTGGAAGGATCAATGATTACCGCGCCGGCCAACCGGTCGCGGTAACGGTCGGCGAACGGCGCGACGGCGGCGTTGGGGATCGCCAGGATCGCTACTTCCGCCCCGTCGATCGCTTCGTCGATCGTGCGGACCGGATAGTCGATGGCTTCCCGCTGATAATCGGGCGGGGAGAAGGCTTCGGGGCGTCGTGCGCCAATGGTGACCTTGTTTCCGGCCAGCACCAGATGACCGGCCAACGCCGACCCGATCAATCCGGCGCCGACAATTGCGATCCTGCGCTGCAATCCTATTGCCATCTGTGTCCTCTTATTACTGACAAAAAACGTAAAATGTCAGCAGTCAGTATGTGCGCGTCGATCGCGACGTGTCAAGCCGCACAACCAGGTAGGACGAGACGCGTATGTAGTATCAGACGGCTGACATACCTTGTAACATCGACTTATGCCTCAACGATCGCCTAGTCAGCAAATCGCGCCTACGAGCGCAGACGAGGCGCGCGAGCGCATTCTGGCCGCCGCCGAGCGCTGCATTGATCGCCACGGAATCCGCAAGACCACGATGGACGACGTCGCATGTGAGGTTGGATTGTCGCGGCCCAGTGTCTACCGCTACTTCGCTGACCGCGACGATCTGCTCATCGAACTGATCACCCGGCACGCGCGGGGTTTGCTTGAC
>DASXJI010000015.1:0-3428 GCA_036497495.1 Mycobacterium sp. | reverse complement strand
GCCGGATTCCAGCTGGTCACAAATCCGGACGTGGTCGTGGAGATGAACGCGTCGCTGACGTGCGCGACCAGCGCGGCCTGGAAGCGCAGCTGCGCTTCGGTGGCTTTCTGCGCGCTGACGTCGCGGAACACCACCTTGTGGGCGGAGCTACCCTCCCACTGCGTCTGGATGGCGAGCGCTTCTACCTGACGCGGGACACCGTCGAGGGTCACGATCACCATTTCCAGCGGCGGGCTGGTATCCCCTTCGTGCGGCCGTGCCGTGACGTGAGCGCGCACCGCGGCCCGTGAATCCGGGTGGATGAAATCGGTGATCTTGCGACCGAGCAGCTGGTCGGCCGACTGTGCTCCCATCTTGCGCACCAACGTCTGGTTGACGTACACGTAGCGGCCGTGGGCATGAACGCAGATGGCGACCGGACTGTGATCGAGCAGCCGGCGGTATTGCTGATCGGCCTCAATGGCGTGGGGCTGCTCAACAAGAGCGAGCGGCCCTACGCGCTCGCTACTTTTCAGGGCGATTCCTACCACCGCGTACTCCCGACGTGGTTGATCTGCACTTTTCACGCGTCGGCACGGCGGGCCCGGGTGTCCGCGCCGCTCAGTTTGCCCCTAAAACTGAATATTCCTCAGCTTTTTCTGAGTTTAGACTCATCTACCGGTCTACGTCACCCCCCAAAGGGCCAATCGCATGTGGCGTTCGGATTAACGATGCCGGAGACTGGCAAGGATGGCTGACGACGAGCGCAACGATCCGCCGCTGACCGTCGATTCCCTGGCCGACCTGCAGGCCGGGCTGCACGACGACAACACTGCTGCTCGGCTGCGCAAGAAGGTCCGCGCCGATCCGGACGCCCGGCAGACCATGGACGGGCTGAACCGGGTCCGCGGTGACGTCGCCGCGCTGAGCAGCGACGGGTCCGCGCCCGAGGTCGACCCCGCGGTCGTCAACCGGATTGGGTCCGCGCTGCGCGCGCAGCACGCCGTCCGCCGGGGCGGTCTCCCCGGCTCGGCGCGGCTCGCGGTCGCGCTGACCGGGTTGACCGCGGTCGCCGGCGCCGCCTGGCTGGGAACCCGGGCGCTGATCACGGCGCCGGCGACGACGACGAGCCGGCCGACCACCATCGAACACATCACCGTCTCGCGCCCGCCGCAGACCATTCCGCTGTCGGATCAGCAGATCCTCGCCGTGGTCGACCGCGAACCGGATTTCGGCCCGCTGGCCGATCCGCGCCGTCGAGCGTCGTGCCTGTCTGGTTTGGGTTATCCGGCTGACGCCCGGGTGCTAGGCGCCCGGCCAATCGACATCGCCGGGCATCAGGCCGTTCTTCTGGTGCTGGCCGGCGACGCGCCCGGCGGTGTCAAAGCACTCGCGGTGGCGCCGACCTGCAGTGCAGCCAACACCGGCCTGTCGGCTGACAGGATGGTCACCCGGCCGTAGTGTTCGCGGGAACAGCACCGCATACCCTGGCGTTCCAGTGCTTTGAAGCGGTTCCAAGTACCCGAAAGGTTGGTATGAGTTCCTCAACCAGCACCGTTCACGAGGTGATCGTCATCGGCTCCGGGCCCGCCGGTTACACCGCGGCGCTCTATGCGGCGCGCGCGCAACTGGCGCCGGTGGTGTTTGAAGGAGTCTCGTTCGGTGGAGCCCTGATGACCACGACCGAAGTCGAGAACTATCCCGGCTTCCGCGACGGAATCATGGGCCCCATATTGATGGACGAGATGCGTGGGCAGGCACAGCGATTCGGCGCCGATCTGCGCATGGAGGACGTCGAATCGGTGTCGCTCGACGGACCGGTCAAGTCCGTCACCACCTCCGAAGGCGAGACCCTGCACGCCCGCACCGTCATCTTGGCGATGGGCGCCGCGGCACGCTACCTGCACGTGCCGGGTGAGCAGGAGTTGCTCGGCCGCGGCGTGAGCTCGTGTGCCACCTGCGATGGCTTCTTCTTCCGCGACCAGGACATTGCCGTGATCGGCGGCGGCGACTCCGCGATGGAGGAGGCCACCTTCCTGACGAAGTTCGCCCGCAGCGTCACCCTGGTGCACCGCCGCGACGAGTTCCGGGCCTCCAAGATCATGCTCGACCGGGCCCGCGCCAACGACAAGATCAGGTTCGTCACCAACAGCGTCGTGGTCTCCGTCGAGGGCGAGTCCACGGTGACCGGCTTGCGACTGCGCGACACCGTGACCGGCAAGGAATCCACCCTGCCGGTGACTGGAGTGTTCGTCGCGATCGGCCACGACCCGCGCTCCGCGCTGGTCCGCGGGCAGATCGACCTCGACCCGGAGGGCTACGTGCTGGTCAAGGACAGATCGACCTACACCTCGGTCGACGGCGTGTTTGCCGCGGGCGACTTGGTCGACCACACCTACCGGCAGGCGGTCACCGCCGCGGGCACCGGTTGTTCGGCCGCCATCGACGCCGAGCGCTGGCTGACCGAGCAGGCCGCACCGGGCGAGCGCACCCAGACCAAACCCGCCGGAAGACCGGCGACGGCTTCCCTCTGATTGGAGAACATAGGATGACACACACCGAATCGGCGGGCACGCCGGTAGATGTTTCCGACGCTTCCTTCCAAACCGACGTGTTAGCGAGCAATACGCCTGTGCTGGTTGATTTTTGGGCGACGTGGTGCGGGCCGTGCAAGATGGTCGCACCGGTGCTGGCCGAAATCGCCGCCGAAACCGCCGGCCAGCTGACCATCGCCAAGCTCGACGTCGACGCAAACCCCGAGACCGCGCGCAATTTCGACGTGGTGTCGATCCCGACGCTGATCCTGTTCAAGGACGGCGAAGCGGTCAAGCGGATCGTCGGCGCCAAGGGTAAAGCGGCGTTGCTGCGCGAGCTTTCCGACGCCGTTCCCAACGTCGGCTAGCCGGCCAAAGGTCGACGCGCTTAGCCTGGCGTTTTCCCGAAAACCTTAAGGATCTGAGACAATACCGCCAGGCCTGTCAAACAATCGGCAGGGCTTCTAGCACCAGCTCACCGGAGGCCCTTGTAATGTCGAGACCGCACCGCGGCGCCGGCGAAGCGCTGCGCCGTGGTGACCGTAACGACGCGGTCACCGATATCCGCGCTTCGCTGGCGGCGTTGGGCCATCTCGATGGCGCGGATGCGGATCTGAATACCGGCAAGCACGTCACGTTCGACGTATTCGACGACGAACTCGACCACGCGGTACGCGCCTTTCAGCAGCACCGCGGGCTGCTCGTCGACGGCATCGTCGGCGAAGCCACCCACCGGGCGCTGCGGGAAGCGTCCTACCGATTGGGTGCGCGCACCCTGCATCATCAGTTCGGTGCGCCGATGTACGGTGACGACGTCGCCACACTGCAGGCCAGGCTGCAGGATCTCGGTTTCTACACCGGCTTGGTCGACGGATACTTCGGCTTGCAGACCCACAACGGGTTGATGTCCTACCA
>DASXJI010000014.1:0-1589 GCA_036497495.1 Mycobacterium sp. | reverse complement strand
CGCCGGCTATCGAAGTACCGAGATGTCGCTTTCTGGGAAGCGGCGTCGTGTTGGAGATGAAGGAGAAAAGCAAACCCTAGAACAGGTTTGTACAAGCGCGGTGCACGCAACCGGCGTACCCGCCCGGGCATAAGAGGCGCGCTGAACCGGCCGGCTGCGAACCCTACCCGCCCGTATGGCCCGAATCATGCGACCGCGGCGGCGAAGAACATCAGCCCGCCGATGTGGGCTCTCGGATCTACTACCCTTTGCGGTGTGGATGCTCGGATTGGGAATTGTGATGGCGCGCTTGCGATGTCGTGAACATAACTACGGCGAACCAAGAAAACCGCGGATTCTGGCGCCAACCTAACGAGGTTGATGACGGAAAGCGTCACCGCCCGGGGGCTTCACCGTCTGGCTCCGAGTTCATCGACGGCCAGGATCTTCTGAAGAGCAGCCGTTACGACGGCCAGCGGATCATCCACGGCGCCGGATGACCGGAACCCGATAAAACGGTCAGGTCGGACGAGCACCGCGCCATCACGGGTGATCTGGCGTTTACGCAACCAGGCCAGGCGGGTATCAACCAAATCGGCATCGTCGGCGCCGACGGTGACTGCTTCCAGCGCGATCCCGGTGCTCTCGGCTATTTTGCGGGCCGCCTGCACCCATGCTTGACCGTCCTCGCCGGCGACGAGGAGAAACTTGCCACCATGCGTCAGGTTCTGCAGGGGAAACGTCTTGCCGCGGCGTGAAACAAATGCGTGGGGGAGAGGATGTCCGGGCTTGGTGCTCGTTTCGCACAGTCGCACGGCGTCGATCGGCACATAGTCCGGGCTGCCATCGTCGACAACCGCCGCCGAGTGGTAGGTGAAACCGAACTCTAAACCATGATGGTGGAATTCACCGGACTGCAGGGCTAGCGCGTTGTTGACCTGATCGATGCGTTCGGCGTACGCGGGATGCGATTCATCCCAGATCACCTCCAGCGAGGCCCAGTTCTCCTCCGCCGACTTTTCCGAGGACAACCCCAGCGTTGCATCGAGTCGGAACCGGTCTTCGGCGCACTTGACCGAATTGGCAATGTTGCGCAGGATCACCGGGCGGCGTTCGGCCTCGTAGGTGTCGAGCAGTGCATCCCCAGCCTGTCCTGCGAGAACTTTGGTCAGCTTCCAACAGAGGTTGTGAACGTCATGAATCGCCGAATTCAATCCGAGTCCGCTGGTGGGCGGGTGCCTGTGGGCGGCGTCGCCGACGAGGAAGACGCGACCGTCGCGAAATCGGTCAGCGATGACGCCCTCCATCGTCCAGACGGACACGGCGTGAACTTGGGCTGCGAGGTCGGGCATGCCCAGCAGCATCTTCATTCGCGCGATGACCTTCTCCCTATCGCCGGCGTCCGGGTCGCCGTGGGGAAAGCCGATGTGGAAAACCCATTCCTCGGACTGTGTGCCCCAATGGGCAGGGCCCATCGGGGCCAGCACACCACCGGGTAGTGTGCCGCCGAAGTCAGGGTTGGCAAGCCAACGCAGGAGTACCGAGTCGTCCTCGAGCACAGTCGAAAGGTCGGCCGTCATGTGCACCGACACCATGTCGAGAATGTTGCG
>DASXJI010000013.1:0-7583 GCA_036497495.1 Mycobacterium sp. | reverse complement strand
GACGATGCAGTGGGGGCACCTCCAGCCGCGCAGCGGCGAGGGGGACGTAGCGATGCTGAGGAGTGGCGCAGATGACTAACGCGGAGTCACCCGACGACCGCCGCTCCTTCGCCTCGCGCACACCGGTCAACGACAACCCTGAGAAGGTCGCCTACCGCCGCGGCTTCGTCACGCGCCATCAGGTGACTGGCTGGCGATTTGTCATGCGCCGCATCGCTTCTGGTGTTGCCCTGCATGACACGCGGATGCTCGTCGACCCGCTGCGCAGTCAGACCCGCGCGGTACTGATGGGTGTCGTCGTGCTGATCACCGCGCTAGTGGGCTGCTTTGTGTTCTCGCTGATTCGGCCGAACGGGTCGGCGGCCAACAATCCGATTCTGGCGGACCGGTCGACTGCCGCGCTGTATGTGCGGGTGGGCGATCAACTGCATCCGGTGCTCAACCTGGCCTCTGCCCGGCTGATCGCCGGCAAGTCGGCCAACCCCACCATGGTGAAAAGCACTGAGCTGGACAAGTTTCCACTCGGAAACCTGATCGGCATCCCGGGCGCGCCTGAACGGATGGTGCAGAACACCCGCAAGGACGCCGACTGGACGGTGTGCGATTCCGCCAGCGGTACGGCTGCGGGTGTCACGGTGATTGCCGGACCCCCCGACAGCGCCGGCGCCCGGGCTGCGGCAGTTGATGCGGATAAGGCGGTGTTGGTCAGCAACCCCACCGGCGCGTGGCTGCTGTGGGACGGCCGGCGCAGCCGGATCGACCTCGCCGACCACGCGGTGACCAGCGCGCTGGGCCTCGGCACCGACATTCCCACGCCGCGGCCTATCGCCGGCGGGTTGTTCAATGCGATCCCCGAGTCTCCGCCGCTGGCGGCCCCCGTCATCCCCGACGCCGGTAGCCCCGCCAAGTTTCCGGTGCCCGCGCCAGTCGGGGCAGTGGTCGAATCCCATGGCCTGGAAAGCAATTCGGCTAACGGCCTGATTTATTACGCGGTGCTGCCGGACGGCTTGCAGCAGATCTCCCCGGTGTTGGCCGCCGTCCTGCGCAACGCCAACTCCTATGGCCTGGACCAGCCGCCGCGGCTGGGTGCCGACAAGATCGCCAAGCTCCCGGTGTCGCGGCAGCTGGATACCAGCCGGTACCCGGAGCAGCGGGTCAGCCTGCTCGACGCGACGCACGATCCGGTCACCTGCGCGCACTGGAGTAAGTCGGCCGGTGCAAGCACGAATTCGCTGACCTTGCTAGCCGGTTCGGTGCTGCCGATTCCGGATGCGGTGCACACCGAGGATCTGGTTGGTGCTGGTGCCGGTGGCACCGCCAGCCGGGTGGCGATGGCACCCGGCACCGGTTATTTTGCCCAGACCGTCGGACAGAATTCGGCGTCACCGGCTGCCGGGTCGCTGTTCTGGATCTCGGACACCGGCGTCCGTTACGGCATCGATAATGAAACCGCGCAGGGTGGCGTCACGGGAAACGCGAAAACCGCTGAGGCTCTTGGGCTGAGTCAGCCGGCGATTCCGATTCCGTGGTCAATCCTGTCGTTGTACGCACCTGGACCAACGCTGTCGCGAGCTGACGCGCTGCTCGCCCACGATGGTCTGGCCCCCGACTCGCGACCCGGTCGCACCTCAGCCGAAGGGCAAAACCGATGAGCCGCTTGATTTTCGAGGCACGCCGCCGGCTGCCGTCACCGGTGACCCGTAAGGGCAGCATTAATATCGAGGCGCCACCGGAACTGCCGCGGGTGATTCCGCCGTCGTTGCTGCGCCGCGCGCTGCCGGTCGTGATTGTGCTGCTGATCGTCGGGATGATCGTTGCGATGGTGGCCACCGGGATGAGGCTCATCTCGCCGCAGACACTGTTCTTCCCCTTTGTGCTGCTGCTGGCTGCCACCGCGTTTTTCCGTGGGGGCGATAACAAGTCGCGCACCGAGGAGGTCGACGCCGAGCGCGCCGACTACCTGCGCTACCTGTCGGTGGTTCGAGACAACATCCGGGGCCAGGCTGCCGCGCAGCGCGCCGCCGCCGAATGGTCGCACCCGGAACCCGCGGATCTGGCCGCCATACCCGGGTCACGACGGCAGTGGGAACGCGATCCCCACGACGGCGACTTCCTGGTTGTGCGCGCAGGTGTGCACTCGGCGACATTGGACACCGCGCTGCGGGTCAACGACACCGCCGATGAGGTCGACCTCGAGCCGGTGTCGCACAGCGCATTACGGAGTCTGCTGGACACTCAGCGCACAGTCCGCGACGTGCCGACCGGTCTCGATCTGGCCAAGCTTTCGCGCGTCACCGTGCTCGGCGACGCTGACGAGGTGCGTGCGGCGGTGCGGTCCTGGGTGGCTCAGGCAGTGACGTGGCACGACCCGACGGTTCTCGGCGTCGCGGTCGCCACGTCGGATCTCGAGTCGCCGGAGTGGTCCTGGCTGAAGTGGCTGCCGCACGTGGACATCCCGGCTGAAGTCGACGGCGTCGGCCCGGCCCGCTACCTGTCCACCAAGCCCGATGAGCTGGTCGCGCTGCTTGGACCCGCGTTCTCCGACCGCCCCGCGTTTGCGGGCGGATCGGCTGATGCGTTGCGGCACTTGCTGATCATCGTCGACGACCCGGACTTCGATCTCAAGGCTTCGCCGCTGGCCCTCGGCCGGGCCGGAGTCACCGTCATCCACCGTTCGACCACCACACCGCATCGGGAACAGTACTCCGATCCCGAGCGGCCGATCCTACGAATCGCCGACGGCGCGATCGACCGCTGGCAGACCGGCGGATGGCAGCGCTACATCGACACCGCCGACCAATTCGGCGTCGACGACACCATTCACCTCGCGCGCCGACTGTCCCGGTGGGACTCCAACCCGACGCACAGTGGTCTGCAGTCAACGGCCACCCGGGGCGCCACGTTCACGACGCTGCTGGGGATTCCCGACGCGTCGCGGCTTGACGTCCCGACGATGTGGGCACGGCGGCACCGCGACGATGAGTTGCGGGTTCCGATCGGTGTCACGGCCACCGGCGAGCCACTGATCTTCGACCTCAAAGACGAAGCCGAAGGCGGCATGGGTCCGCACGGCTTGATGATCGGTATGACGGGTTCCGGCAAGTCCCAGACGTTGATGTCGATTCTGTTGTCGCTGTTGACGACTCACTCTGCGGATCGGCTGATCGTCATCTACGCGGACTTCAAGGGTGAGGCCGGCGCGGATATCTTCCGCAACTTCCCTCAGGTCGTCGCGGTGATCTCGAACATGGCCGAGAAGAAGTCGCTGGCCGACCGGTTCGCCGACACGCTGCGCGGCGAGGTCGCGCGCCGGGAGATGATGCTGCGCGAGGCCGGCCGTAAAGTGCAGGGCAGCGCGTTCAACTCAGTGACCGAATACGAGAACGCGATCGCCGCCGGACATGATCTGCCGTCGATCCCGACGCTGTTCGTCGTCGCCGACGAATTCACGTTGATGCTGGCCGACCACCCCGAGTACGCGGAGCTGTTCGACTACGTCGCCCGCAAGGGCCGGTCATTCCGGATCCACATCCTTTTCGCTTCACAGACATTGGATGTGGGCAAGATCAAGGACATCGACAAGAACACCTCGTACCGGATCGGTCTGAAGGTGGCCAGCCCGTCGGTGTCGCGGTCGATCATCGGTGTGGAGGACGCGTACCACATCGAGTCGGGCAAGGAGTACAAAGGCGTCGGGTTCCTGGTGCCCGCGCCCGGCGCCGCTCCGATTCGATTCCGTAGCACCTACGTCGACGGCATCTACGATCCGCCTCAGGCGCCGAAAATGCTTGTGGTGCATTCGGTTCCCGAACCCAAGCTGTTCACGGCCGGGCGGGTGGAACCGGACCAGACCACGATGATAGCCAAGAACGGGCACGACGAGCCAGTCGCGCCGTCACGCAAGTTGATCGCCACCATTGGCGACCAATTGGCGCGCTTCGGCCCCCGTGCGCCCGAACTGTGGCTGCCGCCGCTCGACGAGATGATCCCGCTGAGCGCAGCGCTCGCCCGTGCGGCGGTGCCACGCGGTGAGTGGCGTTGGCCGCTGGGGGAGATCGACAGGCCGTTCCAGATGCGCCGCGACTCGTTGGTCTTCGATGCGCGGTCTTCGGCCGGCAACCTGTTGATTCACGGTGGCGCGAAGTCCGGGAAATCGACTGCCCTGCAGACGTTCATCTTGTCGGCGGCGAGTCTGCACTCGCCGCGGGAGGTGAGCTTCTACTGCCTGGACTACGGCGGCGGGCAGCTGCGGGCGCTGGAGGACTTGGCGCATGTCGGCAGCGTCGCGTCCTCGCTGGAGCCCGAGCGCATCCGTCGCACTTTCGGCGAGCTCGAGCAACTGCTGCGGTCACGGCAGGAGCGAGAAGTGTTCCGGGACAAGCAAGGCCCGGACGACGGATTGGGCCAGGTATTCCTGGTGATAGACAACCTGTACGCCTTCAGCCGGGACAACACCGACCAGTTCAACACCCGCAACCCGTTGCTGAGCAAGGTGACCGAGCTGGTGAATGTCGGATTGGCCTACGGCATTCACGTCGTCGCCACCACGCCCAGCTGGCTCGAGGTGCCTCTGGCAATGCGGGACGGTCTCGGAATGCGGCTGGAGCTCAAGTTGCACGACGCGCGCGACAGCAATGTCCGGATGGTCGGCGCGCTGCATCGTCCGGCCGAGGGTGTGCCCGCCGATCAACCGGGTCGTGGTCTGACGATGGCGGCCGAGCACTTCTTGTTCGCGGCGCCGCAGCTGGACCAGATTGCCGCCATCAACGACCGTCACGCCGGAATCACCGCTCCGCCGGTGCGTCTGCTGCCGAAGAACCTGGAGCCGGCCGCGCTCGAACCGGTGTACGGCGGCAACGACCGGATCGTGATCGGCCAGCGCGAAGAAGACTTGGCCGCCGTCCAACTCGACTTCGCGCAGAATCCGCTGCTGATGGTGCTGGGTGACACCAGGACTGGTAAGACCACGCTGTTGCGACACATCATCCGCACCATCCGGGACAACTCGACGCCGGACCGTGTTGCGTTTACCGTGCTGGATCGACGGCTGCATCTGGTCGACGAGCCACTGTTCCCCGACAACGAGTACACGGCCAATATCGACCGGGTGACCCCGGCGATGCTCGGGCTGTCGGCGCTCATCGAAAAGCGCCGGCCGCCGGCCGGTCTCACCGCCTCGCAGCTGACTGGCTGGTCATTCGAGGGCCACACGCACTACCTGATCATCGACGACGTCGACCAGATACCGGACACTCCGGCAATGACGGGGCCTTATGTGGGACAACGGCCTTGGACCCCGCTGATCGGATTACTGTCGCAGGCCGGCGATCTGGGCCTGCGGGTCATCGTCACGGCGCGCGCAACCGGCGCCGGGCACGCCCTGATGACCAGCCCGTTGCTGCGCCGGTTCAACGACCTGCAAGCGACCACGCTGATGCTGTCGGGCAACCCGACCGATGGCGGCAAGATTCGCGGTCAGCGATTCGACCGGCTGCCGTCCGGCCGCGCAATTCTGCTGACCGACAGCGATATCCCGACGTACGTGCAGTTGGTCAATCCGCTTGTCGAGGAGAGTGTGGCCGCTGATGGCCGATGATTTTCATCGAAAGGAGTATGTGTCATGACACTGCGAGTTGTTCCGGAAGGTCTGGCCGCAGCCAGCGCAGCGGTTGAATCGATCACCGCCCGGTTGGCGGCCGCGCATGCGGGCGCGGCACCGGCGATCACGGCCCTGGTTCCGTCCGCGGCTGACCCCGTCTCGTTGCAGACGGCGGCCGGCTTCAGCGCCCAGGGCAGCGAGCATGCTGCGGTGGCGGCTGAAGGCGTAGAAGAACTAGGCCGGGCCGGAATCGGTGTCGGTGAGTCTGGCGTGAGTTACGCAGCCGGTGACGCGGCTGCCGCAGCGACATACTTGGCCGGCCACTGACAATGACCGCGCCGGTGTGGATGGCTTCGCCGCCGGAGGTGCATTCAGTGCTCCTCAGCAGCGGTCCTGGACCCGGGTCGCTTTTGGCGGCCGCTGGGGCGTGGACCTCGCTGAGCACTGAATATGCCTCGGCGGCAAGCGAACTCACCTCACTACTGGGCGCGGTACAGGCAGGCGCATGGGAAGGGCCGAGCGCCGAGGAATACGTCAGCGCACACGTGCCGTACCTGGCATGGCTGACAGAGGCCAGCGCGAACAGCGCCGGAGCGGCGGCTCAGCACGAGGTCGCCGCGGCCGCCTACACCGCCGCGCTGGCCGCGATGCCGACCATTCCGGAGCTGGCCACCAACCACGTCATCCACGGCGTGCTGATCGCGACGAACTTCTTCGGTATCAACACCATTCCGATCGCCCTCAACGAAGCCGACTATGCCCGGATGTGGATCCAGGCGGCCACCACGATGACCACCTACCAGGGGGTGTCCGGGTCGGCGTTGGCGTCATCGCCGCGCAGCGCCGCAGCGCCGCCGGTGCTCAAGACCAACAACCCGGTGGCGGCCGCTGTCGACCCGCCATCGTCGGGAAACTTTCTGACCGATATTTTCAATCAGCTGGTACAGCTCTTCCAGAACCCGATCGGGACGCTCAGCTCGATCCTCGCCAACCCGAGTCAGTGGTTCCCGCTGCTGTTCTTCATCGCGTACGAGGCATTCTTCATCCCGTTCGGAACGACCTTTTGGTCGGTCCTGCTCAGTTCCCCGGCTTTTCTTCCGCTCATCATCGGACTCGCTCTTTACGCCGCGTCGACGCTGGCCGCGCCGGTCGACGTGCCCGCAGTGGTTGGGGCTGCCGGCATCTCGCCTGGACAGAATTCGCCGATGCCTGCGGCCGGCTTGGCTTCGACCGGTGCCGCCGCGGCAACCGCCACCGGGTCGACACCCACGGCCGGTGCCGCTGCCGGTGCCTCGGCGGCCACGCCCGCCACCGCCGGCTTCGGCTATATGGTGGGCGGCATCGATCCCGACGACGGTCCCGGGCCGACGTTGATCGACCACGATGAAACCAAGGCGCCGGCGAGTTCGATTCCGGCAGCCGCCGCGGTCGCTGCGGGAAGTCGCGGCAAGACGCGAGTGCGGCGGCGGCGACGGTCCGAAATGCACGACCATGCCGATGAATTCGCGGACATGAACGTCGAGGTCGACCCCGACTGGAGCACGCAGCTCGATCGGGAATTAGTCGCGTCTGCGGTCGGATCGGATCGTGGTGCCGGTCCGCTTGGGTTCGCCGGCACCGTGGACAAGAACACCGTCGCCGCGGCGGCTGGGTTAGCCACGCTGAGCAATAACGGATTCGGCAATGGGCCAACCATGCCGATGGTGCCGGGCACGTGGAGTCCGGAGCCGACGGAAGGGGAGGGAGACCACAACTGAATGTGTAGGTGTGGCAACAGTAATCAATTGACGAAAGGATTTCTGGGATGAGTCTATTGGATGCTCATATTCCGCAGTTGGTGGCGTCGCAGTCGGCGTTTGGCGCGAAGGCGGGGTTGATGCGCTCGACGATTGGTCAGGCCGAGCAGGAGGCGATGTCGTCGCAGGCGTTTTTCGCCGGTGATGGTGCGGCGGCGTTTCAGGCTGCGCATGCCCGGTTTGTGGCG
>DASXJI010000012.1:0-23785 GCA_036497495.1 Mycobacterium sp. | reverse complement strand
ACTTGTGTCTTGTCCGCGAGCCGACGAAGCGCGGCGCTGTGCAGAACCCTGGCGCGATCCCGAGCGAAGTCGCTGCGGCGCTGACCCTCGGTACCCGGCAAGCCCGCGATCTTTTGCGCCTCGGCCACCACCCGCTCGCGGTCGAAATCGTCGTAGGGATCTTGCTGAGTCATCGACGCCCAGTCTGCCAGCCGCAGGCAGCGCTGCCGCGCAGCGCACTACTTGGATTGTCCTGGGACCCGGCTCGCCGCCGGGCTAGATTGTCGAGCATGAGCACCCTCCGCCGCCCGGTCGCCGTGTTCATGGCGATGCTGATAACCGCCCTGACCGGACTGATCGTGGCGCCCTCGGCCACCGCCCAGCCACCGTTCCGCCTGGGCGGCTACATCACCGACAACGCCGGCGCGCTGAATGGCTCCGGGCGCGCGGCGATTCAGACGGCCACCGGCAAGCTGTACTCCGATCGCCACATCCGGCTATGGGTGGTCTTCGTCGACGATTTCTCCGGACAACCGGCGGTGAGCTGGACGGAGAACACCCGAGCCGCCAGCGATCTGGGCGATTTCGACGCGATACTCGCCGTGGCGACCGTCGACCGTTCCTACGCGTTCCTGGTGCCCCGCCGGGTGCAGACGATCAGCAGCAGTCAAGTCGACGATCTGCGACGCAACCAGATCGAACCCGCGTTGCGCCGCAGCGACTGGAGCGGCGCCGCGGTCGCCGCGGCCAACGGACTCGACCGGGGCCAGCAACCGGCCAGCGCCGCGCCCCTGCTGATCGGGCTGGGCGTGATCCTGGTCGCGGCGCTGGCTCTGTACGTGTTCACGCGACACCGGCGCCGCCGGCGACGTGCGGCCGAGTTGGCCGCGGCGAAACGGGTGGACGCCACCGACCCCGATGCGTTGGCGGCATTGTCGTTGGGCGCCCTCGACGACCTGTCCCGGTGGAAGGTCGTCGATGTCGACAACGCGGTCCGCACCAGCGCCAACGAGTTGGCGCTGACCATCGAGGAATTCGGCGAACAGCGAACCCAGTCGTTCACCCGTGCGGTCGACAACGCCAAAGCGGCTCTGTCCCAGGCGTTCACCGTGCGTCAACAACTCGACGACGCGATACCCGAAACGCGAGCGCAGCGGCGTGAACTGCTGACCGAGGTGATCGTCGCCGCGGCGCGGGCCGATGTCGCGCTGGAGTCGCAGCGGGAGGCCTTTGAGGAAATGCGCGATCTGGTGGTCAACGCGCCGTCACGACTGGACGCTCTGACCCAACAGGTCGTCGACCTGACCGCGCGTATCGCACCTGCTGAGCAACGAATGACCGAGCTGCACAGCGAGTTCGACTCTGCGGCATTGGCTTCGGTAGCCACCAACGTGACGACAGCCAAGGACCGGCTGGACTTCGCCGAGCAGAACCTCAGCCGGGCCCGCGAGCTGGCGGCCAAGCCGGTCAGCGGCGAGCAAAGCGGTCTCGTCGACGCGGTACACGCCGCGGAATCGTCGCTGGGACAAGCCCGCTCGTTGCTCGACGCCGTGGACAGCGCCGCCAACGACATTCGGCACGCGGTCGCGACCCTGCCGTCCCTGATCGCCGACATCCAGTCCGGAATCGAGCACGCAAACACCGCGCTGCAAAACACCCAACAGGCCAAAGCGCCGCACCTGCGCGACCTGGCCAGCGCGCGGACAGCCGCTGCCCAGGCTCTCGACCTGGCCCGGACCAACGGTTCATCCGATCCGCTCGCCTCGTTCACCGGATTGACCAAAGCCGAAGCCGACTTGAACGGCCTGCTGGCCACCGTCGCAGAAGAACAGGCAGCCGCCGAGCGACTCACCCGGACTCTGGAGCAGGCGTTGTTCACCGCCCAGTCGCGGGTGCACGCCGTGTCCGAGTACATCGACAACCGCCGCGGCAGCATCGGACCCGAGGCGCGTACCCGGCTGGCCGAAGCGAGCCGGCAGATCGAAGCGGCGCAAGACAAAAAGGCGAGCGACCTCAGCGAGGCAATCACCCACGCCAACAACGCCGCATCACTGGCGGCGCAAGCCCAGTCGCTGGCCGAGGCCGACGTGCAGTCCGCGCAGCGCGCGTACACCTCCCGCTACGGCAGCGGCAACAGCACCGGCGCCATGATGGGCGGGATCATCATCGGCGACATGCTCGGGGGCGGCGGCTTCGGTGGCGGTGGGTTCGGCGGCGGTTGGGACCCGACGTCATTCGGCGGCTCCGGTTCCGACGGCGGATTCATGGGGGGCGGCGGCCGGTTCTGAGGCGGCGACGGGCCAAAATGGTGGACGCGGCAGCTCACCACGCCCTAGTGAGCCGCCGCGTCGACGCACTCATCATATTAAGCATGTGCTCAATAGGGGAAGTGTTTTGCCGAAATTCGTTAGCCGAGTTTCGCCTATCCCCGCGGTCGCAGGCTAACAAGCCCGCAGCCGCGAACCCAGGTAGTCAGACACCGCGTCGATCGCCACCCGCTCCTGCGTCATGGCGTCCCGCTCCCGGATCGTCACGGCGTGGTCGTCAAGCGAGTCGAAATCCAGTGTCACGCAATAGGGCGTGCCGATCTCATCCTGACGTCGGTAACGCCGCCCGATCGCACCGGCGTCGTCGAAGTCGACGTTCCAGCACTTGCGCAGCTCGGCAGCCAGGTCGCGGGCTTTGGGGCTCAGGTCGGCGTGCCGGGACAGCGGCAGCACCGCGGCCTTGACCGGCGCCAGTCGCGGGTCCAGCCGCAGCACAGTCCGTTTGTCGACGCCGCCTTTGGCGTTGGGCGCCTCGTCCTCGTGATAGGCGTCGACCAAAAACGCCATGAACGACCGGGTCAACCCGGCCGCCGGTTCGATCACGTAGGGCGTATAGCGAGTTTCGTTGGCCTGGTCGTAGAACGACAGGTCGACACCGGAATGCTTTGAGTGCGTGGACAAGTCGAAGTCAGTGCGGTTGGCGACTCCCTCGAGCTCACCCCACGGGTTACCAGAGAAGCCGAACTTGTACTCGATATCGACGGTGCGGTCGGAGTAGTGCGACAACTTCTCTTTGGGGTGCTCATACAACCGCAGGTTCTGCGGATCGATGCCGAGGTCGGTATACCAGGCCAGCCTGGTATCGATCCAATACTGGTGCCACTCGGTGGCGGTCGCGGGCTCGACGAAGAACTCCATCTCCATCTGCTCGAACTCGCGGGTGCGGAAGATGAAGTTGCCCGGCGTGATCTCGTTGCGGAAGCTCTTGCCGATCTGGCCGATGCCGAACGGCGGCTTGCAGCGTGCGGTCGTCACCACGTTGGCGAAGTTGACGAAGATGCCCTGAGCGGTCTCGGGCCGCAGATAGTGCAACCCCTCTTCGGTCTCAATCGGCCCGAGATACGTCTTGAGCATCATGTTGAATTCGCGCGGTTCGGTCCACTGACCTTTGGTGCCGCAGTCGGGGCAGACGATCTCGCTCATCGGCACTGAGTCTGGCTCGACGGCCGTCTGGCCCTTGCCCTTCTTGAGTGCGTAGGCCTCCTGCATGTGGTCCTGTCGGTGCCGCTTGTGGCAGTTCAGGCATTCCACCAGCGGGTCGTGGAAGACCTCGACATGTCCCGAGGCGACCCACACCTCGCGCGGCAGAATGATCGACGAGTCCAGGCCGACGACGTCGTCGCGGCCGGTGACCACCGCGCGCCACCACTGCCGTTTGATGTTCTCCTTGAGCTCCACGCCCAACGGCCCGTAGTCCCATGCCGATTTCGTCCCGCCATAGATCTCGCCGGCGGGATAGACCAGGCCACGCCGTTTGGCGAGGTTGACGACGGTGTCGATGACAGACGCCACGAGGTGATGTCTCCTGATGTTGGGAAAGGCGGACGATCCGTCATCCTAGCGATCCACTCCGGGCTCTTTGACATGCGTGATCATGCATGTGACAGTAGAGGCAGTATGTCCCTCTCATCCTCGACCGCAGCCGATGGCGACGAGCTGGTCGTCGAGCACCAGCACAGCGACTCCGCCGAGCTGCCGCAGCCACCGCCGCGCGAGATTCTCGACGCTGCGGGCGAGCTGCTGCGCGCGCTGGCCGCACCAGTGCGGATCGCAATCGTGCTGCAGCTGCACGTGTCCCAGCGCTGTGTGCACGAGCTGGTCGATGCGCTCGGCGTGCCGCAGCCACTGGTCAGCCAACACTTGAAGATTCTCAAGGCCGCGGGCGTGGTCGCCGGCGAGCGGTCAGGACGCGAGGTGCTGTACCGGCTGGCCGATCATCACCTGGCCCATATCGTGGTCGACGCCGTCGCGCACGCGGGCGAGGACAAGCCATGAGCCGCGCCGGCGACGATGCAGGGCGCAGCGATGCTGAGGAGCGGCGCCAATGAGTGCCGCGGCCGGCGAAACCAAGGCCGGTGTGCGGTCCACGCGGCAGCGGGCGGCGATCGCGAGCCTGCTGGACACCCTGGACGATTTCCGCTCGGCTCAAGAGCTGCACGACGAGCTGCGTCGCCGTGGCGAGAACATCGGGCTGACCACCGTCTACCGCACGCTGCAGTCGATGGCCAGTGCTGGCATGCTCGACACGCTGCGCAACGACACCGGTGAATCGGTCTACCGGCGCTGCTCCGAACACCATCACCACCACCTGGTGTGCCGCAATTGCGGATCGACGGTGGAGGTGGGCGATCATGAGGTCGAGGCGTGGGCGGCCGAAGTCGCGACGAAGCACGGGTTCTCCGACGTCAGCCACACCATCGAGATCTACGGCACCTGCTCGGACTGCCGCCGCTGACTCGGCGCTATGCCGTTACCGCGCGCCGGATTTCGGCGCCCTTGTCCAGCACCATCAACGCCAGCGTGCGCAGCGCATCGTCGTTGAGGCCATTGCCGGGAAAGTTGTAGCGCAACACGACGTCGGCGGCCTTACCGGAATTACGTTTGGCCGGCCCGTCGGCGGCCTTCTCCAACAACGCCACCGATCCCAGCAGGGTGGAGCGCGACTGCTGGGCCACACTGTCGCGAACCTTCTTGGTCAGCACGAGATCCCACGCCACCATCTGCGTCAGCGACACCAGATCGAGGTCCTCGCTGATCGTCACCACCCGCAGCGACGCGATCGTGCCGTCATGGTGCACGGTCAGCGCTCCGTCGGATTCCTCCTCGACTGGCAGCACTTCGGAAAGCACCGTGAGCAACCGCTCCCGCAACGACGGCATCAGCCACACCCGCCACATGAGTCACCGCTCGGACGAGACCACCAATGTGCCCGCCTCTGAGCGACAACGGGCCGCGCTACGGTCGAAAGTCGCTCGAAGGCGGGCAAAAGGACAAGTCCCTCGCCGTGTTCACGCCGGTTACCCATCACGCCGTCCCGAAACGTCGATGCCGCAACGCGTACTCTTCGCAGGCCGCCCAGAGGTCTCGGCGGTCGTAGTCGGGCCAGAGGGTGTCCTGAAAGATGTACTCCGCGTATGCCGCCTGCCACAGCATGAAGTTACTCGTCCGCTGTTCACCGGAAGTCCGCAACAACAGATCCACGTCGGGAATGTCGGGACGATGCAAGTGCCGGGCGACGGTCGCCTCGGTGACCCGTTCGGGGTTCAGCTTGCCCGCCGCGGCCTCGCGCGCGATATCCCTTGCAGCTTCGGCAATTTCGGTGCGACCCCCGTAATTGACGCAGTAATTCACGGTAATCACGTCGTTGTGCAGGGTCATCTCCTCTGCGATCGCCAACTCGTTGATGACGCTGCGCCACAGGCGTGGCCGCGAGCCCACCCAACGGATCTTGACGCCCATCTCGTTGAGGTTCACCCGACGCCGGCGCACCACGTCGCGGTTGAATCCCATCAGGAACCGGACTTCGTCGGCGGAGCGCGTCCAGTTCTCGGTGGAAAACGCGTAGAGGCTAAGCCACCTGATGCCCATTTCGATTGCACCGCAGACGATGTCGATGACGACCGCCTCGCCCATCTTGTGGCCCTCGACTCGCGGCAACCCGCGCTGGGTGGCCCAGCGGCCGTTGCCGTCCATCACGATCGCTACGTGATTGGGCAATTGCTCGGCCGGAATCCGCGGTGCGGCCGCTTTGGAGATGTGCTGTGGCGGCCGGCGGGGTCCGCCGTCGGGTGAGCGCGGCAATGCGGGGAAAACCACCGGCCACGTGGACGTGTCGGGGAAGACCGGATAGTCGTCGGGCGCCGCGGCGAGCTGCGGGAAGTCGGACTTCCGCTTGCGCTCAGCCCTCCGCTCTGAGCGGCTCACCCGGCTCGTCTCCATGGGCCACATCCTGCCTGACCAGAGCTACCCGACGGTCGAGGAGGCTGCGATCTATGCGATCCATCGGATCGCCAGGCCGCATCCGCTCAACCAACGGCAGTGTTCGCAGTTGCCGCTCCAGATGCCATTGCAGGTGAGCGGCCACCAATCCGCTGACCTGATTGTGGGCAGATTGCGGCGCACCCTCTGCGGCTTCCCAATCGCCGTCGCGCAGCGCTGCCATCAGATCCAGCACGCCCAGCGGCGGTGTCGTCGCACCGGCCGGGCGGCAGTAGTTGCACACGCTGCCACCCGCGGCGACGTGAAACGCCCGGTGCGGGCCCGGCGTCGCGCAGCGCGCGCATTCGGTCAGCGCGGGGGCCCACCCGGCGATGCTCATCGCGCGCAGCAGATACGCATCGAGCACCAGCTCACGAGGCCGGCTGCCGTCCGCCACCGCCCGCAGCGCACCAACCGTGAGCCGATGTAGCTCCGGGGCGGGCGCCCGCTCCTCGCCGGCCAGGCGCTCGGCGGTTTCCAGCATCGCGCACGCGCTGGTGTAGCGGCCGTAGTCGCGGACGATGTCGGTGGCGAACGCGTCAAGCGAGACGACCTGCGTGACGATGTCCAGGTTGCGGCCCGGGTGCAGTTGTACGTCGATATGCGCGAACGGTTCGAGTCGCGCGCCGAATTTGCTGCGAGTGCGGCGCACACCCTTGGCCACCGCGCGGACCAGCCCGTGGTCGCGGGTGAGCAGGGTGACGATCCGGTCGGCTTCGCCAAGCTTGTGCTGGCGCAACACCACCGCTCGATCCCGGTACAGCCGCATAGATATCAGTTTGTCATCACGTTGCGACGGCACCCGGTGCACGCGCCGATAATGTCGGTACTGATGAGCAACTCCCCCGATCGCCGCTTCCCGACGTTGACCGACCAGCTCTACCAGCTGGCCAGCGGTGAGGTGACCTCGGCCGAGCTGGTACGTCGCTCGCTGCATGCCATCGGCCTAAGCCAATCGACGTTGAACGCCTTCCGGGTGGTGCTCACCGAGACGGCGCTGGCCGACGCCGCCGAGGCCGACCGCCGGCGCGCCGCCGGCGACCAGTCACCGCTGTTGGGCGTGCCGATCGCGGTCAAAGACGACGTCGACGTCGCCGGGCAACCAACCGCCTTCGGCACCTCAGGGTATGTGCAGCCGGCCACCCAGGACGCCGAGGTGGTGCGTCGCCTCAAGGCCGCCGGTGCCGTAATCGTCGGCAAGACCAACGCCTGCGAGCTGGGCCAGTGGCCGTTCACCAGCGGACCCGGCTTCGGCCATACCCGCAACCCGTGGTCACGCAGGCACACCCCGGGCGGATCCTCTGGGGGTAGCGCGGCTGCGGTGGCCGCCGGACTGGTCACCGCCGCGATCGGCTCCGACGGCGCGGGCAGCGTTCGTATCCCGGCGGCCTGGACCCATCTCGTCGGCATCAAACCCCAGCGTGGCCGCATCTCGACGTGGCCGCTGCGCGAGGCATTCAACGGGATCACGGTCAACGGCGTGCTGGCCCGCACGGTCGCCGACGCGGCGCTCGTGCTGGATGCGGCGTCCGGCAACGTCGACGGCGACCTGCACAAGCCACGATCGGTGAAGGTGTCCGACCATATCGGCATCGCACCCGGTCCCCTGCGCATCGCGCTGTCAACCGGGTTCCCGTTCACCGCTTTCAGGGCCCGCCTGCACCCGGAAATCAGGGCGGCGCTGGAATCGATGGCCGGCCAGCTTCGACTGCTCGGCCACAACGTCGTCTCGGGTAATCCCGACTACGGGCTGCGGCTGTCATGGAACTTCTTGTCACGGTCCACATCCGGGCTGCTCGACTGGGCCGAGCGGTTGGGCGACGGCGTGGAATGGGATCACCGGACGCTTTCCAACATGCGGATCGGCCGGGTGCTTTCACAAAAGATATTGCGCGCGTCCCGTGCGCACGAAGCCGCCGATCAGCGTCGGGTGGGCTCGATCTTCCGCATCGTGGACGTCGTGCTGGCGCCGACGACCGCGCTGCCTCCCCTACCGGTGCATGCCTTCGACCGGCTCAGCGGCCTGGGCACCGATCGCGCGATGATTGCCGCCTGCCCGGTGACCTGGCCGTGGAATGTCTTGGGCTGGCCGTCCATCAATGTGCCGGCCGGCTTCACTTCCGAAGGCTTGCCGATCGGCGTGCAACTGATGGGTCCGGCCAACAGCGAACCACTGCTGGTATCGCTGGCGGCCGAGTTGGAAGCGCTGGGTGGCTGGGCGGCCAAACAACCCGCGGTGTGGTGGAACACCGGGACCGACACCGGCACGGACACGCCACCGGTTGCCAGCGGACCCGCGCTGCGATAACCCGCGTCATCTTCCTCAAAAGCCAAGTCTGCCAAGCTGTTTAGGGTCGCGCTGCCAGTTCTTTGCTACCTTGACGCGCAGGTCGAGATAGACCTGGGTGCCCAGCAGCTTCTCGATCTGCGTGCGTGCGGCGGTACCCACCTCACGCAGCCGCGCCCCGCCCTTACCGATCACGATGCCCTTCTGGCTGTCCCGCTCGACGAACAGCACGGCGTGCACGTCGATCAGGTCGTCGCGTCCCTCGCGCGGAGTCGCTTCGTCGATCACCACCGCCAGCGAATGCGGCAACTCATCACGCACACCTTCCAGAGCGGCTTCCCGGATGAACTCGGCCATCAGAACTTCTTCGGGTTCGTCGGTGAGCTCTCCGTCGGGGTAATACGGCGGTCCGGGCGGCAGCGCGGCAACCAATACGTTGATGAGCACATCGACTTGCTCACCGGTGGCCGCCGAGACCGGAACGATCTCCGCGGCGTCGCCGACCAGTTCGCTGACCGCGACGAGCTGGGCAGCCAGCCGATCCTTGGGAACCTTGTCGATCTTGGTGACAACGGCGACCAATGTTGTTCTGGGCGCCGTGGATCGGATCTGCTCGACGATCCACCTGTCCCCCGGCCCGATCGCCTCGTCGGCAGGGATGCACAAGCCGATGGCGTCGACTTCGCTGTAGGTGTCGCGGACCAAGTCGTTGAGCCGCTTGCCCAGCAAAGTGCGCGGGCGATGCAGCCCCGGCGTGTCGACCAGGATGATCTGGAAATCTTCCCGGTGCACGATGCCCCGAATCGTGTGCCGGGTGGTCTGCGGCCGGCTCGACGTGATCGCCACTTTGGAGCCGACCAGCGCGTTGGTCAAGGTCGATTTCCCGGTGTTCGGCCGCCCGACGAAACAGACGAAGCCGGAACGGAATTCAGTCATCTTCTGCACCAACTTCTTCCGCGCGGCTGAGCAGCACGGTGCCGATGCGGACCCGCCCGCGGTGGTCGGGCCCACCCTCGGCGTGTAGCAGCAGGCCGTGCGATACCACCTCGGAGCCGGGCAGCGGAACGCGTCCCAGCTCCAGGGCCAGCAGCCCGCCGACCGTGTCGACGTCGAGATCCTCCTCGAATTCCACGCCGTACAGCTCGCCGACATCTTCGATCGGCAGTCGTGCCGATACCCGAAACCGGTTGTTGCCCAGGTCTTCCACGGGTGCGACCTCAGCGGCGTCGTATTCGTCGGCGATTTCACCGACGATCTCTTCCAGCACGTCCTCGATCGTCACCAGCCCGGCGATCGCGCCGTATTCATCGACCAGCAACGTCATATGGTTGCGGTCGCGCTGCATTTCCCGCAGCAACTGATCCAGCGGCTTGGAGTCCGGCACGAACACCGCCGGTCGCATCACCTCTGTCACCACGGTGTCGCGACCACCGGCTGACGAGTAATAAGCCTGCTGGACACAGTCTTTCAGGTACACCACGCCGACCACGTCGTCGACGTTCTCACCGATAACCGGGATGCGGGAGTGCCCGCTGCGCACCGCGACTGATGTTGCTTGATCCGCGGATTTGTCGTTTTCGATCCAGATCATCTCGGTGCGCGGCACCATCACCTCGCGGGCCGGCGTATCCCCGAGTTCGAACACCGACTGGATCATTCGGCGCTCGTCGGCGGCAACCACGCCGCGTTGCTGCGCCAGGTCGACGACTTCACGCAACTCGATCTCGGACGCGAACGGCCCGTTGCGGAAGCCGCGGCCGGGCATCAGCATGTTTCCGAGCACGACCAGGATCCGGCTGATCGGGGCCAGCAACACCGAAATCACCTGGAGCGGTAGCGCTGACACCAGCGCAATAGAGTAGGCGTTCTGGCGGCCGAGTGTCCGCGGACCGACGCCGATGACGACGAAACTGATCACCACCATGACTACCGCGGCTATGAACAGCCCCCATTCACGGCTGACCTCACGGTAGAAAAACTGCGCCAGCAGCACCGTGGCGCTGATCTCGCAGACGATCCGCAGCAGCACCACCAGGTTGATGTACCGAGGCCGATCGGTCATCACCTTGGCCAATCGCACCGCACCGGGCCGCTCGTCGCGAACCAACTCTTGCACGCGCGCCATCGACACCGTGCTGATCGCGGCGTCGATGGCTGCGAACACGCTGCCCAGACAAATCAGCACGATCGCGCCGAGCAGCGAAGTGGAGCTGTTCAATTCTCGAAATACCTGGATTTATCTAGTAACCGCTGGTCGCGATCGTCCTGGCGCTGCTGACGATAGAATTGGACTTGGTCGGCGACCCACTCCTCGAGCAGTCGGTGCTGCAAGCCGAACATCTCTTTGGCCTCGTCCGGCTCAGCGTGGTCGTAGCCCAGCAGATGCAGCATGCCGTGGATTGTCAGCAACGCCAGCTCATGCCCCAGCGTGTGACCGGCAGTGGCGGCCTGTATTGCGGCGAATTCGGGACACAACACGATGTCGCCGAGCATCGCCGGTCCCGGCTCCGGTGCGTCGGGACGACCACTCGGCTCCAACTCGTCCATCGGGAAGCTCATCACGTCGGTCGGGCCCGGCAAATCCATCCAGCGCATGTGTAGATCAGCCATCGCCGCCATGTCCAACAACACCATCGACAGTTCGGCCGCTGGATTGACGTCCATATGGTCGATGACAAACCTTGCCACGCTGATCAATTCGGATTCGGAGACGTCGATTCCGGATTCGTTGGCGACTTCGATGGTCACTGGCGCCGCTCCTCCCCATCGCTTCGCTCTGGATCGTCGCCGGCGCGGGTCACTGGCGCTGTCACCGACGGCCGCGTGCGCTCGGGGCGCGTCGCTCGGCCCGGTTCAACCTCAGCCCGGGCTCCTCGTGTCGCGCGTAGGCATCGACGATTTCGGAGACCAGCCGATGGCGGACCACGTCGGCACTGGTCAACTCCGCGACGTGAATGTCGTCGATGCCGTCCAGGATATCGACCGCCGCGCGTAGACCCGATCTGCCGGGCCCCGGCAGATCGATCTGCGTAATATCACCCGTGACAACGACTTTGGAGCCGAATCCCAACCGAGTCAGAAACATCTTCATCTGTTCGGCGGTGGTGTTCTGAGCTTCGTCGAGGATGATGAATGCGTCATTCAGGGTTCTACCCCGCATATAGGCCAGTGGCGCAACCTCGATCACCCCGGACGACATCAGCTTCGGAATCATTTCGGGATCCATCATGTCGTGCAGGGCGTCGTAGAGCGGCCGAAGATACGGGTCGATCTTCTCGCTCAGCGTTCCGGGCAGAAAGCCAAGTCGCTCACCGGCTTCCACCGCCGGCCGGGTCAGGATGATGCGGGTGACCTGTTTGGCCTGCAGCGCGCTGACCGCCTTGGCCATGGCCAGGTAGGTCTTGCCGGTGCCGGCCGGGCCGATCCCGAACACGATGGTGTGGGCGTCGATCGCGTCGACGTAGCGCTTCTGATTGAGCGTCTTGGGCCGAATCGTCTTGCCGCGCCGGGACAAGATGTCCAGCGTCAAAACCTCGGCCGGTGACTCGTTGCCGGTGCCAACCAGCATCGCGACGCTGTGCCGCACCCCCTCCGGGGTGAGCGGCTGGCCGCCCGCCACGATCGCGACCAGTTCGGAGAGCGCCCGCTCGGCGAGCGCGACGTCAGCGGGTTCGCCGGACAGCGTCACGGCGTTGCCGCGCACATGCAGATCCGCGGCCAGGAGTCGTTCGAGGGCGCGCAGGTTTTCGTCGGCGGAGCCCAGCAGGCCCATGACGAGATCGGGCGGAACGTCGATGCTGCTGCGAACCGGAGATATGGACGGGTCAGCAGCGTTGGTTTCGCGGGGCGTCACGTGCGTCCTAATGCCTGCTTTCTGCGGTGTATCCAGCGGGTTAGCGTCACAAGTCTACCGCCGGTCGGTTGACGAACCCAATGGTTAGCCACTGCGCGAGCCGCGCTCGGGCTGTTCCCACCGCGGCGTCAACCCGCCCAGTGCGCCCAATGCGACGGCCGCCGCGCTCGAGGTGCGCAGCACCGTGGGGCCCAGCCGAACGGCAATGGCACCGGCAGCCGCGAACCCGGCCAACTCGTCGGGGGCGATGCCGCCCTCGGGCCCCACCACCACCGTCACCGACTTCGCCTGCGCCAAATGCAGATCCGTCAGCGGCCGGTCGGCAGACTCGTGCAGCGCCAGCACCGTGCCGCCGGCGGCCACCTCGTCGACGATCCGGTGGTTCAGCGCGGCAGTCGACAGCACGCCGTCGACCGGCGGGATGTACGCGCGACGGGATTGTTGCGCGGCGGCGCGTGCGACCGCGCGCCAGCGCCGCAGACCCTTGTCGGCGCGGGCGCCCTCCCAGCGGGCCACGCAGCGTGCCGCCTGCCAGGCCACCAGCGAGTCCGCGCCGGCTTCGGTGGCCAACTCGATGGCCAGCTCGGAACGCTCGGCTTTCGGCAGCGCCTGGATCACAGTCACCGGTGGCTGGACCGGCGGCACCTGCCAACGCTTTACCACCCGGGCCCGCAGACCGTCGCGGCCGGTCTGCTCGACGACGCAGCGAGCCAGACCGCCGATGCCGTCGCCGAGCATCAGCTCCTCGCGTGGGCGGATGCGTCGCACGGTGGCGGCGTGGAAACCTTCGTCGCCGTCGACGACGGCCAGCTCACCGCTGTCGGGCAGCGCGTCGATGTAGAACAGGCCAGGCAATTAGCGCCCGGTAAAGGTTTCACGCAGCCGGCTGAACAATCCGCCGTTGGTGGCGGCCGCATGCGTCGATCGGACCTCGGCGACGTCACGGCCGCGGTGGCTCTTGAATTCCCGCAGCAGTTCGGCGTCGTTGTGGTCCAGTCGGTCCGGCACCACCACCTCGATGTGCACATGCAGGTCGCCGCGTGCACCAGAACGTAGATGCGGCATCCCGTGGCCGCGGCGGGTCGTCACCGAACTCGGCTGGGTGCCCGCCGGGATGGTGATCTCGGTCAGGCCGTCGAGGATTGCGTCTACGGTCACCGTGGTGCCCAGCGCCGCGTCGACCATCGGCACCGAGATCGTGCAGTGCAGATCGTCGCCGTCGCGGACGAAGATGTCGTGCGGCTGTTCGTGAATCTCGACGTAGAGGTCGCCTGCCGGTCCCCCGCCGGGCCCGACCTCACCTTGGGAGGCGAGCCGGACCCGCATTCCGTCGCCGACGCCCGCGGGAATCTTGACGGTGATTTCCCGGCGGGCCTGCACCCGCCCGTCGCCGCCGCACTGGTGGCACGGGTCCGGAATGACTTCGCCGACGCCGCGGCAGGTCGGGCACGGCCGCGCGGTCATCACCTGGCCGAGCAGCGAGCGCTGGACAGTTTGCACCTCGCCACGACCGCCGCAGGTGTCACAGGTAATCGGCACCGAGTTGCCGTTCGTACCGCGCCCTTGGCACCGGTCGCACAGCACCGCGGTGTCGACGGTGACCTGCTTGCTGACACCGGTCGCGCATTCGGTCAGATCCAGTCGCATCCGCAGCAGCGAGTCCGAGCCCGGCCGGACCCGGCCGACCGGCCCGCGCGAGGTCGTGCCCCCGCCGAAGAACGCTTCGAAGACATCGCCTAAACCGCCGAAGCCGCCGAATCCGGCTCCGGCCGACGCCGCGTTTGCCAGCGGGTCACCGCCCATGTCAACGATGCGCCGCTTCTCCGGGTCGGACAGCACTTCGTAGGCGGCGCTGATCTCTTTGAATTTCGCCTGGGCGACCTCGTCGGGGTTGACGTCGGGGTGCAGTTCGCGGGCCAGCTTGCGATACGCGCGCTTGATCTCCGCATCGCTAGCGTTCTTGCCCACGCCGAGCAGACCGTAATAGTCGCGTGCCACGCTTGACCTTCCTTGCCTCTTAGGCCGTCTTCGGCCGCTCGATGGCGGCCATTAATAGATTGTGCATGCAGTCCGGGTTCACCGCGTACCCAGCACTTCGCCGATGTACATAGCAACCGCAGCGACACTGGCGATAGTTCCGGGATAGTCCATCCGGGTAGGGCCGAGCACACCCATGCCGCCATAGACGGTGTCGAGAGTCCCGTAGGTGGTGGACACCACCGAAGTGCCCATCATCTGCTCAGCCTCGGTCTCGTGCCCAATGCGCACGGTCACTTTGCCGGCCTGTTGCTGGGCGGCCAGCAGCCGCAAGACGACGACCTGTTCTTCGAGTGCTTCCAGGATGGATCGCAGCGAACCGCCGAAGTCGGCGGTGTTGCGGGTCAGGTTGGCGGTGCCGCCCAGCAGCAGCCGCTCTTCGGTGTGCTCGACCAGCGACTCGAGCAGCACCGTCGCCGAGCGGCCGACCGCATCGCTGAGGCTTTTGGACTGGCCGCCGCGACCGTCGAGCTGGGCGGCCAGGTCGGCGACGGCGACGGACGCCGCGGAGAGCTTTTTGCCGTCCAGCGCCTGCCCGAGCATCTCGCGCAGCTGGGACAGCTGGTGATCGTCGATGACATCGCCGAGCTCGACGACGCGCTGGTCCACCCGGCCGGTGTCGGTGATCACCACCATCAGCAGCCGGGCCGGAGTCAACGCGATGACTTCCAGGTGCCGCACCGTCGACGTCGACAACGTCGGGTATTGGACGATGGCGACCTGACGCGTCAGTTGGGCCAGTAGCCGCACCGCGCGACGAAGCACGTCGTCGAGGTCGACTCCGGACTCCAGAAAACTCTGGATGGCGCGCCGCTCGGCGGCCGACAGTGGCTTGACGTCGTCAAGCCGGTCGACGAACTCGCGGTAGCCCTTTTCCGTCGGTACCCGACCGGAGCTGGTGTGCGGCTGGGTGATGTAGCCCTCGGCCTCGAGGACGGCCATATCGTTGCGAACGGTCGCCGGCGAGACGCCCAGGTTATGCCGGTCCACCAGCGACTTGGAGCCGATCGGCTCCTTGGTTGCGACGAAGTCGGCGACGATCGCGCGCAGCACCTCAAAGCGGCGCTCGTCGGCAGTTCCCATCTTCGATCGTCCCTCCTAACCCAACCAGTTTACGGGGATCACCAGCAACTACTGCCCAGCGCACGTCACACCCGCCGCGATAGCCTGTCCCACATGTCCAGGTCGCGGACAACGAGCCGCGGATGATCTTCAAAGGTGTGCGGGACGGCAAGCCATACCCGGAGCACGGCTTGTCCTACCGGGACTGGTCCCGGATTCCGCCGCGGCAGATCCGGCTCGACGAACTGGTCACCACCACGACAGTGCTGGCGCTTGATCGCCTGCTCTCCGAGGACTCCACGTTTTACGGCGATCTGTTCCCGCACGCCGTGAAATGGAAGGGCGTCTGTTACCTCGAAGACGGCCTGCACCGGGCGGTGCGCTCGGCGCTGCGAAATCGCACCGTGCTGCACGCGCGGCTGCTTGACCTCGACGCGGTCACCCAGCACGCCGAGTAACGCGCGCCCACCCGTCAGTTGACGGCTGTGGCCGCCTGCACCAGCGCGAGCGCGGCAGCGTGCTGCAGCACCCACGTGCCACCCTGATCGACGAACGCGAGCTGCTTGTTGACCGGCCCGGCGAACTTGGGACCCGTGATGGCGACGTCGGCGCTGGCCCCGTTCGGGCCGATCGGCTGAATGTTGGTGAAGGCGAACTGTTCCGGGAAGTTCCCGTTGCGGAAGGCCTTGCGCAGGTCATGGTCGGCGACGTGGCCCTCCTCCGCGCTGATGCCGTCCTCGACGAGACCGAACTTCGTCTCGTACGACACACCCGGGTCGGTGAGGCGAGTCGCGAGGTCGGACAGCGTCTCGGGGCTGGGCAGCGGCGGCTGGCCCGGCGCGGGGGGCGGCGGGACGAGCGGTGCGCTGAGCACGACGGGCGTCACCTGCGGTGCGGATGCATAGCTCGAGGCCAGTGACGTTAAGCCAGCCGCGGCAGCGCCGATTGTGGCTACGGCCGCCACCCCGGTGGCAAGCAATTTCACGGTCATCGTCGTCCCTTCGATTTGGACCTGATCATCGGTGTCATTGTGCTGGTCATCGCTCGGTCTGTAGCGACCCTGTCCCTGGCGTGTCGGATCGCCTGTTGTCTTAACCGCACCTAGCCGGCATGGATTCGCCACTCGGCGGCGTCGCGCTGCTGACGCCAGAACTCGTCGAATCGTCCACCCGCGGTGAGCAACTCGTCGACCGAGCCGTCCTCGACGATCTTGCCGGCGTCGAGGAAAAGAACCCGGTCGGCGTGCCGGATACTGGCCAGCCGATGCGCGACGATCACTCGGGTCCGCGGCTGCGGATCCGCGGTGAGCGCGTCGACGACCGCGGCCTCGTTCTCGGTGTCCAACGCGCTGGTCGCCTCGTCGACCAGCAATATCGGGGCCGGCTTGAGCAAAGCGCGCGCAATACTGACCCGCTGACGTTCACCACCGGACAACGCCGAACCGGCTTCGCCGACGATCGTCTCGACGCCGGCGGGCAACCTGCCGATGAGTTCATCCACTCGCGCCAGCGCGACTGCCCGGCTGAACTGCGCATCGCCGGCGGCGGGATCTCCGGCGGACACGTTCTCGCGGATGGTGCCGTGGAACAGGTAGGGATGCTGGAACACCACGCTGCTCGCGGTGCGACGGGCGTCGGCGTCCAGGGTCGCGACGTCGACGCCGTCAACCAGGACGCGGCCTCGCGCAGGTTGGTACAAGCCGGCTATCAGCGACAGGATCGTGCTCTTGCCGGAGCCGGACGGCCCGACGATCGCGGTGGTGGTCCCAGGCTGCAGCGCGAAGCTCACCCCGTCCAGCACCGGAGCGAGGGTGCCGCCATAGCTGAACGCGACGTCCTCGAACTCGATGACCGGCGTGCCGTCGTGGCCGCGTCGCGTTTCGGCTCCGGCAGTGATGACCGGGGCGCTGAGCACCGCACGAATCCGGTCGAGGGTGGCACGGGTGCTCTCCAACGCCGGCCCCAGTTCGCTGATCGAGGTGAATGGTTCCAGATAGCGGGCGATGACGACGATCAGGGCGATCGCCTCCGGGACGCTCAGGGTGTGTGTGATGGTCAATGCCGTTGTCGCGCCGGCGAACAGGATGAGCGCCAGCTGACTTGCCAGGCTGAACAACAACTGGCCGGGGACCTGCATGGTCAGCAATCGCATGGTGGCACCGTGTTGCGCCGCCAGCGCGTCGCCGACGAGACTCCTGGCCGGCTCGACCCGACGCGCTGCCCGCAACGCCTGCTGCGTTCGGGCGAATTCGATGATCCGTTCGGTGAGAGCGGTATTCGCTTCGGCCGCAGCATGATCGGCGCGACGGGCCAGCCGTGCCGATGCCCACAGCGCGCCCAACAGCAGCGGCACACCACCCATGGCGGCCGCCCCGAGCTGCCAGGACACCGGCAGCAATGCCACCGCGATCGCTGCCGGCAGCAGCACGGCGGTGACCAGTGGCGTTAGCAGATTGACCACCAGGCCGACCAGCTCTGGCCCGGTCGCGGCGATAGCCTGCCGCGCCGTCGCGGTGTTGTCGGTGCTGAACCATTCCAGCCGGACATCCGGCAGCTGATCCGCGACGTCGTGCTGGGTGTGGTCGAGCACCGCGAAGCCCAAGTCGAAACCAATCCGCGCGGTCACGGTGTCGATCGCCCATCCGGCCGCCGTCGCAGCGGTAAGCCAGCCCAGCCATCCCAGTGCCCGGTGTGGTGAGTCGCTGAACAAGGCTCCTACCAACGGAACCAGCAGCACGGTGCCGACAGCACGCACTATCACCGAGGCCATGGCGAGCACCGCATAGGCCATCACTTTGCCGCGACGGTCAGCCGGGACCAGGCCGAACCAGGTGCGGATCATCGCGCACCCTGCTGCGCCGTCGTGACGGTCACCGGGTCGCGGCGCCCGCTGTCCCACAGCCGTCGATAGCGTCCTTGCGCGGCGAGTAGTTCGTCGTGCGTACCGCTTTCGACGATCCTGCCGTTGTCCAGCACGACGATCTGGTCGGCTCCGGCGATGGTGTGCAATCGATGCGCGATCACCAACACCGTGCGGTCCCGGGTCAGCCGATTAAGTGCTTGCTGCACAAGATATTCCGATTCGGGATCGGCGAAGGCGGTCGCCTCGTCGAGGATCAGGACACTGGTGTCGGCCAGGATCGCGCGGGCGATCGTCAGTCGCTGGCGTTCCCCGCCGGAAAGGCCGCTCGCGGCGCCAAGCATGGTGTGGTAGCCGTCCGGCAATCGCGTGATCCGGTCATGGATCTGCGCCTCACGGGCGGCGGTCTCGATCTGGGCGGGGGTGGCGTCGGGAACCGCCAGCGCGATGTTCTCCGCGACTGTGCCGTGCACGAGCTGCGTCTCCTGCAGGACGAAACCGACGCGGGAATAGAGCGCGTCGGCTGTCAGCGACCGAATATCTTGTCCATCAACGGTTATCGAGCCCTGCTGTACGTCATAGAAGCGGGCCAACAGGGCGGCCAGCGTCGACTTTCCGGATCCGGACGGGCCGACCAGTGCGGTCACCGTGCCGGGTCGCAGCGTCAGCGAAACGTCTCCAATCACCGGCACGCCGGGCCGGTAGCCGAAGTTGACCCGGTCGAACACGACGGTCGCCGACGCGTCACCGGCCGCGGTAGCCGGCTTGTCCGGCACGGCGAGTTCCGGCTCGTCGAGCGTGATCTGCAGGCGGCGGGCGGCCAGCAACCCGGCGCGGATGCCGCCGATACCGTAAGCGACGTTCAGCAATCGGGCGCCGAACGTGGTGCCCAGCAACAAGAACGGCAACAAATCGACCGGGTTCATCCGGCCGGCTACGACCAGCAGTGTGCCGGTGCCGGCGATCAACCACAGGAAGGTGGAGGGGCGGGTGACGAGATCCATCAACGTCTTCTTGCCGGCCAGCGGGCGCTGCCAGTCGATGAGAAAACCGACGTATTCATCCAGCCGGCGGCGGAAACTCGACGCGGCCGCACCGCCGAAGACGCGGATCACCGGCTGGCCCTCGAGGTAGGCGCCGGCCTCGCCGCTCATCCGCTCGGCCCACTTTTGCGATTGCGGGATGCGCGGGCCGGATTGAATCGTCATCGACGAGGTGAGCACCAGATACACCAGGACGGGTGCGAACAACACCAGCGCCACCCGCCAGTCGACGACGAACAGGTAGACCAGCACCGCCAGCGGCGCGACGACCGCGGCGACCGCGTCCGGGATGGCGTGTGTGACCAGATAATGCAGTGCCAGCGTGTCGTCGGCGACCAGCTGTTTGATCGACCCCGATCCGCGGGCGGTGAACCAGCCCAACGGCAATCGGGCCAACTTACTCAGCAACTGCGAACGTAAATCGCTGGCGAACCGGGCGTCGACGACGTGCAGCCATAGCGTCAGGGCGGCACCGAGCACCGTGCCGATACCCAGCAGCGCCACCGCCGCGAATCCGATCTCCTTCAACCGCGACGACTCGGCGCCGGACGCCAAAAGGCTGGCCAGTTCGACCAGCAGCAGGAACGGCGCAAGCTGCACCAGCGTGATCACCGCCTGCAGCACACCGGAGGCGACCAGTGCCGACCGCAACGGCCCGAGCAACCGGCCCGCAGCCTGGGCACGCCAGCTCCCCCGCGCAGCCGGATCAACAATCGGCAGCTGTTGCACCACAACGCTTTCCGGCTGCGCCGGCTCCTCGCCGCGCCGGGTGCCCATTGCGCGTCCGGCACTCCAGTAGGCCTGCGCGTGGACTTCCGACTTGGGGAAGCCGAAGTCGTCGCGCAGCCTGGTCCGAACGTGCTTGAGCGTGGTGGCTTCCGGTGTCGCCCAGGCATACCAGTCGGACCAGTCCCGGTCCTCGATGGACGCGGCCAGTGACTTCTCGTCGCGCCGGACGGTCCAGTGCACCTGCAGCCGGGGATGTTCCGCGAGCGGAATCAACCGGTCGTTGTCGTCGTGCTCTTCGAGGTACACCTCGATCGGAACATCGTCGGGGACGCCGCCGATGATCCCGTTGATGCCCGGGATCGACGCCGAGTCACCGATCAGCAGGTAGCCGGCGGGCTGCTCGTCGGGCGTGTCGAACCGCGACCCACCCATCAGCGACATCACCGCGATCACCGCGCCGGGCTGGACGGTGCGCGCCCACAGCGACGCCGGGCCGGCCAGGTCGTGCAGCAACACATCGACCGCGAAACGACCGGCGGGCACGTCGGCCTCGGAAATCGTGTACGCGCGCTGGAACTCGGTGCTCGACCCCTCGGGGTCGGGGAACCAGAACCGCAGCCAAGCCGCGGGTTCAGCCGCTGCATCCTGGAAAAGGGTCGGCGACTCCATCCGTATTCGCACGAAATGCGGTGCGGTCCGGATGGTTTCGAGGACGGTCGCTGAGTGGTCGCGGGCGCCGAAGCCCCGCAGCATTGCACCCTGGAACCCGCGCGCCATCAGCTGTCCATCGCGTCGCGGAGGCTCCGGGGCCGCATATCGGTCCAGTTCTCCTCGACGTACGCCAGGCACTCCGCGCGACCGGCCTCACCGAAGACCTTATGCCAGCCGGCCGGCAGGTCGGCGAACGTCGGCCACAAGCTGTGCTGGTCTTCGTCGTTCACCAACACCACGAAGCTGCCGGTCTCGTCATCGAAGGGATTGGTGCTCATCGTCTCTCCTGGTCGAAGAAGCGGCGCTGGAGCCCAGATCGGCGCCGAGCACCCGATCGGACAGCAGCCCCAGACAACTGAGGTTGGGAAAGCCGGGACCCTGGTTGAGTCCGGCGAGGTTGGGCAAGAACAGCTTCGGGGACACATCGACGACGGCCAGGTCGTGTCCGATCGCGTCCTGTACGCGTTCACCGGTCAGCGGGCCACCCAGGCCCAGCTCCAGCAGATCGAGCGCGTCCTGACTGAACAAGGTGGTGAACCACAGCGGGTCGGCGCCCGACCCGTCGATCACCAGGTCGAAACCGTGGATGGTCTCGACGTTTTCGCTGCCCCGGTTGGTGGACAACGTCAGCCGGATCTGCTCGTCGCGACCTACCGCGTGGGCAACCCGTCCGCGCAGATGACGGATGCGATCGTCGGCCAGCAGGGCGTCCTGGACGTTGGACGAGAACACCCCGCGGTCGGTACGGGCAATCGCGTCGCGCCGTTCGTCCACGGTCAATGCGGCCCAGTCGGTGGGGTCGGAGAACAGCGTGTTCTCGAAGAAGCTCTCACCGCGGGTGAACAGCGTCACCTGCGGGGAGATCACGGTGATGGTCGAAACCCGATGCCGGAACAGCTCGTTGAGCATGGCCGCGGCTGTCTCGCCGCCGCCGATGACCGCTACCCGCTCGGCGTTGATCCGCTCCTGCTGGCCAGCGCGATGCCAGAACTGCGCAATCGACAGCACCCGCGGGTTACCCGGCAGCAATGACCGTTCTGCCTGCCCGGGGCCGGTGATCATCAAACCGTCAGCGTGCACGGTGGTTTCATCGGTGTGCAGCGCCCACTGCTCACCGTCCACGGCGAGACGGTCGACTTCGCCGTAAACCACGTTCATCCCGATCTCGTCGGCCACCCAGCGCAGGTACTGGCTCCACCTGCGGTGGGTCGGTGCCGGCCGGCCGCGGTCGATCCACTGGGCGAACTGACTGGTGGCGATCAGATACGACTGCCAGCTGTGTCGGGTCATCCGCTCGTCGAGCTCGGCGTTGCGGCGCGGAGCCAGCGACGAGCGGTACGGGAAGCCGACGTCTTTTTCCGGGCTTGTGCCCAGCCGCTGCGCGCCATCGGTCCAACCACCGCTGGCTTGCCAGTTGGCGCCGACCCCTAGCCGCTCGATGGCCACCACGTCGGGCGCGTCGACACCCATCTCTGCGAGCACATGCGCCTTGGCGGCGACAGCCACCGCCTTCACCCCGGCGCCCAGCACGGCAAGTGTGGTCATGTCACGATCTCCTCGAGCGCCTGGGTCCAAAGTGTTTGCAATGCAGCAATATCCGACTCGCTGAGGATGTCGGGCAGCGCACGCCATTGACTCACCAGCACTTGGTGATCGCCGCTGCCGAGCACGGTGGCCAGCAGGCTGAGCTCGTAACGCACTGCCAGTTCAGGTTCTGGCAGCGGCGAAACTCCGGTCAGCAGTCGACGATCCAGCCACAGTCCGCTGGTGCCGCCGACTTCAGCGCGACCCAGATAGTTCAGCAGCAACTGCGGTCCGCTGAACTCGGCGAGCCGGCCGGCCGTATCGCCGCGCACGTAGCGCAGCAGCCCGTAGTCGATGCCGTCGCCGGGGATCGCCGTCAGCAACTCCCGAACCTGTCGCGGATCCTCGGTGTCCACCCGCAACGGGTAGATCGCACTGAGAAGTCCGACTGTCTCGGTGGTGTCCATGACGTCGCCCGGCGCGGTGTCATCACCGTCGAACAGGGCATCGGCGCGGCCGTGGGTTTCCAGTGCGAGCAATGGCGGCGGGGTCGGCTGGCCGCGCTCTTGTCGCCACCGGGTCACCATTCGCGATGCCGCAGCGATCAGGATCTCGAAGACCGGCAGACCGCACTGCAGCAGCCGCGCAGTGGTGTTCACGTCGAGCATCGCCGTCTGCACCAGCAGTCCACCGGCACGGTCGGTTTCCGGCCTGAGCGGTCGCCGGCCCAGCTCGGGGTCGTCACCTCCGAGTTGCGCAACCCAATATGGCTCGCTGTCAAGGGATTCGGCTCGCTCGGTCAGGGCGTTGACCCAGCGGCGGTAGCTGGTGTGCTCGCGGACGGGGACGGGCGTCCTCCCGTCGATGAGTGCATGCAAGGTCGCGTCCAGCTCGCCGAGCACCACCTGCCACGACACTGGATCCATGGCCAGAACGTGGGCGGCCAACAGCAGGACACTCTGCCCGCCCGGTGGACGCAACCAGATCGCTGCCAACAGCTTTCCGCGTTCGGGGTCAAGGCTCTCGATGGCTTGGCCGGTGTGGGCGCCGACGGCCGCGTGCATGTCGCCGGACACCGGGACCTCGGTCAGGAGGTGACGGGGTTGTCCGGGGTGCAGAGTCATGGTGGCGCGGTCCAGGCGACTGCGCAGCACCTCGTGGCCGTCAACGATGGTCGTCAGCGCCGTCCGTAGCTGCTCACCGGTCACGTCGACCGGCAACCGGATGGCTTCGGCCTGTGCCAGTCTGCGCGGCTCGCCGAATTCGTAGAGCCACTTCGCATTGGCCAGTAGCGGGATCGATCCGCTTTCGGCTTCGGCTTCGTGCGGCGCACCGGTCATTTCGGCGGCCTCGGCGTCGATCGAACCGGCCAGTTCGCGGACGCTGCCACACTCGA
>DASXJI010000011.1:0-1973 GCA_036497495.1 Mycobacterium sp. | reverse complement strand
GGTTGACGAACCGGGTCGATACCGGCCGCCCGGCAGGCGGCGGCGACGGTCGGGAAGCGGCGCCCGAAATCCTCGATACCGCGGGCGTCGAGGTAAACGCACTCGTCGCCGATCGCGCGCAACCGGGCGTCGATAGCGCCGGCGACCACATCGCGGGGCGCCAGATCCCCCATCGGATGCACACCTGCAGTCACCGAATTGCCTTGGCTGTCAAACAAAGCCGCACCCTCGCCGCGAATCGCTTCAGTGACCAGCGGTCGGCGACCGCCTTCGCGGCCGTCGTACAGCATCGTCGGGTGGAACTGAATGAACTCGATGTCGCTCACCGCGACTCCGGCCCATAGCGCCAGCGCGATGCCGTCCCCGGTTGAGCCGTTGGGGTTGGTGGTAGCGCCGTAGAGCTGGCCGAGTCCGCCGGTGGCCAGGATCACCGACGGCGCATGAATGATGCCGATGCTCCGCTGATCGGCCACCAGCACACCGGTCACGGCATCAGTTCCCGAAGCCGTGTCGTGCAGCAATCGCAGCGCGGTGTGCTTGGTCCGGATGTCCAGCGTGGTCGCCGCACGGTCGAGCGCCCGTTGCACCTCGGCTCCGGTGGCGTCGCCGCCGGCGTGCACGATGCGTCGCCGCGAGTGTCCCCCTTCGCGGCTGAGCGCCCAACCGCCGACCGCCGCCTGATCGAATTGCGCTCCGTCGCTGACTAATTCGGTGACAGCCCGGAAACCGTCAGCAACGATGGACGTCACCGCATCGGGATCGCACAGCCCGGCACCCGCCGCCAGGGTGTCGGAGACATGCGCGTCGACCGAGTCGTCGGTGTCGGGCAGCACCACCGCAATCCCGCCCTGGGCGTAGTGAGTCGCCGTCGCACCGGGCTTGCGGCCGGCCTTGCTGAGCACGACCACCCGTCGGCCGGCGCGGTGCGCAGCCAGCCCCGCAGCCAGACCGCCGACACCGGTGCCGATGACAACGACGTCGGCACTCTCCTGCCAGGCAGGGTGAATGCTCATTCGCCGCCGCCCGGTTGGCCGATCGCGATCATCCGTTGCACGCTTTGGCGTGCCCGCTGCGCGGTCTGGGCGTCGACGTGAACTTCGTCGGCGCCCTCGACCAGGCAGCGCAGCAGCGCGGCGGGGGTGATCATCTTCATGTACTTGCACGATGCGCGATCGTTGACCGCGCGGAAGTCGACCTCAGGGGCGGCGTTGCGCAGCTGATACAGCATCCCGACCTCGGTGGCCACCAGGACCTGGCGGGCCCGGGTGGCACGCGCGGCGTCCAGCATGCCGCCGGTCGACAGGATCTTGACCCGATCGTCCGGAAACGCGCCCTCACCGGCCAGATACAGCGCGGAGGTCGCGCAACCGCATTCCGGGTGGACGAACAACTCAGCATCGGGGTGCCTGCGGGCCTGATCGGCGAGCTCATCACCGTTGATCCCAGCGTGCACGTGGCACTCGCCGGCCCACACATGGACGTTGTCGCGGCCCGTCGTCCGGCGTACGTGCGCCCCGAGGAACTGATCCGGGCAGAACAACACCTCACGGTCGGCGTCGATGGATTGCACCACGTCGACGGCGTTGGATGACGTGCAGCAGATGTCGGTGAGGGCCTTCACCGCGGCGGTGGTGTTGACGTAGGAGACGGCGACCGCGCCTGGGTGTTCGTCCTTCCAGGCCCGCAGGTCTTCGGGTGTGATCGAGTCGGCCAGCGAGCATCCGGCGCGTTGATCCGGGATGAGCACGGTCTTGTTCGGGCTGAGGATTTTCGCGGTCTCCGCCATGAAATGCACGCCGCAGAACACGATGGTGTCTTCGGGCGCCTCGGCCGCGACCCTGGACAGCGCCAATGAGTCACCCACATGGTCGGCGACATCCTGAATGGCCGGCAGCTGATAGTTGTGCGCCAGGATCGTGGCGTTCCGCAGGTCGGCCAGCCGACGAATCTCGGCAGCCCATTGCTCGTCGCCC
>DASXJI010000010.1:0-8746 GCA_036497495.1 Mycobacterium sp. | reverse complement strand
TAGCTCCTGGACATCCATCAAACGGCAAGTGCTGCCGTTGATTTCGTACTCGCTCGCTCCGTCGCGGAACATCCGCCGGGTGATCGACACCTCGGAGTATTCGATCGGCAACGCGTTGTCGGAGTTGTCGATGGTGACGGTGACCTCGGCGCGTCCCAGTGGCGCCCGCGACGAGGTGCCCGCGAAGATGACGTCCTCCATCTTGCCGCCGCGCAGGGTCTTGGCGCCCTGCTCCCCCATCACCCAGGCCAGCGCGTCGACGACGTTGGACTTGCCCGACCCGTTGGGGCCGACCACTGCGGTGATGCCGGGCTCAAACCGCAGAGTCGTCGGCGAGGCGAAGGACTTGAAGCCCTTCAGCGTCAGACTCTTGAGGTACACGGCGAGCCAGACTACCGCTCGGTGAAGCCGCTGATGGCTTCGCCGCGCGGCGACCAGTCGACCACAACTGTGTCGACGTGGCCTGGAGTTTTTCCGCCCTGCAACAGGAGCAACAGCCGTTCACAGGCGTCACGCGAACCCTGCGCCACCACCACCACCCGACCGTCTGGACGGTTGGCGGCGTAGCCGGTCAAGCCCAACTCCAGGGCCCGCGAGCGGGTCCACCATCGGAACCCGACGCCTTGCACCCGGCCATGCACCCATGCGGTGAGCCGCACGGCCTCAATGTCTGACATCGACGACCTGGAAGTCGATTTTCGGTCCCGATTTCAGCGTTCGCCCGACTGTGCACACCTGGTCGACGGCGCGCTGGACGACTGTGACGACGCGCGCCTTCTCGGCGTCATCCAAACCCGACAGGTCGACCTCGAGCGCCTCCTCGAGCAGCGGGTAGACCTCTTGCTCACGATCGGCGTCCCCGGACACCCGAACGGTCGCCTGGTAGTCGTCGCCGAGCCGGCGGGCCAGCGGCGAGTCGCTGGACATCCCGCTGCAGGCGGCGAGCGCGATCTTCATCAGCTCGCCTGGCGTGAAGACCCCATCGACGTCTTCGGAGCCGACGAGCACCTCCGCGCCCCGCGAGCTATGGCCGGCGTAACGGCGCACTCCGGTGCGCTCCACCCACAGATCCGTCATGGGTTTCTTTCTACCGTGCGCGTCGGAGTCGATTGCACCGCGCGCTCCATGTCAGTCGCGCAGCGTGCGTCCCTGAGCGTCGCGGACGTTGCCCGTCAGCATCATGATTGCGTCGATGAAGGGCCAAATCCCGCCGACACCGAAGGTAAGAAAGGTCACCGCGATCTGGGCAAGACCGATGCCGGTATAGCCGAGTATAGAACCGACCGACACCGAATCCACCCAGGAACAGCTCGAGCAGTCCGGCCATGAGCTTGCTCTTGTCTGATAAGGGCTGACCGTGGGCGTCCACTTATGGTCCGCCGGGCGCTTGCGGTCGCCACACTTTGCCGCTCGAACGCCTCAACTCCGCAGGTCAGCTCCGCGGCCGCGGCTGACAGCGGGGGCAATAGAACGACGAGCGGTTCATGAACTTCTCCCGGCGGATGACAGCGCCGCAGCGCTTGCACGGCTTGTCTTCGCGGCCATAGACATTCAGCGATCGGTCGAAGTAGCCGGATTGGCCGTTGACGTTGACGTACAGCGAGTCGAAAGACGTGCCACCCTGCGCCAGCGCGTCGCGCATCACCTCTGCGGCGGCCTCCAGCACGGTCGCCAGCTGTTTGCGGGTCAGCGCCTCGGCCAGCCGGGCGCCGTTGACCTTCGCCCGCCACAGCGCCTCGTCGGCGTAGATATTGCCGATTCCCGATACCACGGTCTGGTCGAGCAGCTGGCGTTTGATCTCAGAGTGCTTGCGCCGCAACACCTCCACCACCGCATCGATGTTGAAGCGCGGGTCCAGCGGGTCGCGTGCCACGTGCGCGACAGGCACCGGAACCACGCTGCCGTCGACGGTGACCAGCTCGGCCAACAGCCAGCCGCCGAACGTGCGCTGGTCGACGAAGCTCAGCGTGGTGCCGTCGTCGAGGAGCGCGGCGATGCGCAGATGACCGGCGTTGGGGACGGCTCCGAGCAGCATCTGTCCGCTCATGCCAAGGTGCACGACGAGCGCTTGGTCGACGCCGCTCGGCCCGTCCAGGGTGAGCCACAGATACTTACCGCGTCGGTCGCTGCCGGTGATCCGGGCGTCCAGCAGACGCGCGGTCAGGTCGGCAGGGCCGGCCTCGTGGCGGCGGACGGCGCGGGGGTGGTGCACCCGCACGGCGGTGATGGTCTTGCCCACAACGTGGGCCTGCAATCCGCGCCGCACCACCTCGACCTCGGGTAGCTCGGGCATCTAGCCGGCGGTTTCCCCGGGTACGGCCGCATCGAGCTTGGCCAACGCCTGGCACGCTATTTCGGCGGCCTTCTGCTCGGCCTCTTTCTTGGTCCGACCGATTCCGGACCCATAGCCGGTCTCCGTCACCACAACCACCGCGGTGAATTCTCGCTGATGATCGGGACCGGTCGAGGTGACCTGATAGGACACCAGGCCGAGGCCGCGGGCCGCGGCCAATTCCTGCAGGCTGGTCTTCCAATCCAAAAGGCCACCGGCGTCTAGCAATTCACTGAACAAGCGCAGAATCACCTTCCGGACGGCCTCGATGCCGTGGTGCAGATAGATCGCGCCGAGCAGCGACTCCAGGCTGTCCGCAAGGATGCTGGATTTCTCGGTCCCGCCAGATTTCAGCTCGCCGCGGCCCAGCAGCAGGTGCGCGCCGAGCCCGTCTTCGGTCAGCGAACGCGCCACGTTGGCCAGCGCCTGCGTATTGACCACGCCCGCACGCATTTTCGCCAGATCACTCTCCGGGCACTCGGGGTGCCGGTGGAACAGTTCGTCGGTCACGGTCAGACCCAGCACGGCGTCGCCCAGAAATTCGAGGCGTTCGTTGGTCGGCAGGCCGCCGTGTTCGTAGGCGTAGCTGCGGTGGGTCAGCGCCAGTGTCAGCAACTGGTCGGGCAGGTCGACCTCGAGGGCGTCAAGCAGATCACTCATTGCCGGCTCCGTCTATGTCGGAGCCCAGCATGGTCGCGAGTTTGGCCCAGCGCGGGTCGGTTTCGTCGTGGTGATGGTCCGATTCGGCGGTCGCCAGCGCGACACCACACGTGGGACACAGCCCCGGGCAGTCGGTTCGGCACACCGGCGAGAACGGCAGCTCCAGGCCAACCGCGTCCACGATCGGCTGTCGCAGGTCGACGAAGTCGTTGACGACGCGGCCGACCTCGTCCTCCTCAGTGGTCGCTTCGGTGAGGCTGTCCGGATAGGCGAACAGCTCGGTCAATTCGACGTCAATGCGCTCGGTGAACGGCGTCAAGCAGCGTGAACATTCGCCGGTGATCGGTGCCGACAGCGTCCCGCTGACCAGTACGCCCTCCGACACCGACTCGACGCGAAGGTCGAGGTCCAGGGGTGCGCCGGGTGCAATTCCGATCATTTCCAGACCGATGCGCGCGGGGCTGGCCACCGTCTCATGCACGGCAAACATCGACCCAGGGCGTCGTCCCAACCGTGCGATGTTGACGACGAGCGGCGAACCCGGGTCCGGATGTTCGGTGTGGTGGTGCTTCCGGGCCATGTCCGCAATTCTACGGGCGGGCTACCAGCCGCCTCGCCCGCTGGTCAGGAGTGCTACCGCTGCGCGTAGTCGTGTACGCCGGCCGCCGTCCGCAGTTGATGACGGCCACGGTTGACCGAGCGCAGAGTGGTGTTGAGGTGCTCCTCGAACTCGGCGAGTTTGCTGTCGACATAGATGTCGCATTCGCCGCGCAGCCGGTCGGCCTCCACGTGGGCGGCGTCGATCAGCCGGGCCGACTCGGCGTTGGCGGACTGCACGACTTCGGTCTGCGACACCAGGCGCTGCTGTTCTTTGATGCCCTCTTGAACGGCCTTCTCGTAGGAGATGTTGCCGTTCTCGACGAGCCGGTCGGCTTCGGCCTTGGCCCGGCCGGTGGCGGCCTCGAATTCGCGTTTCGCCGCCGCGGCGATACGAGTGGACTCCTCGCGCGCCTCGCCAACCATCCGTTCGCTGTGCTGACGTGCCTCCCCGACCATCCGGTCGGCCTGCGCCTTGGCGTCGGCCAGGATCCGGTCGGCCTCCGACCGGGAGTGATTGAGCAGTGCATCCGACTCGGTGGTCGCTGAGGACATCACGGAGTCCGCGTGCGTCCTGGCTTCGTGCAGCAGCGAGTCGCGGGCGTCCAGCACATCCTGGGCGTCGTCGAGCTCGCCGGGAATGGCGTCCTTGATGTCGTCGATCAGTTCGAGCACGTCGCCACGAGGCACGACACAGCCCGCCGTCATCGGCACGCCGCGAGCCTCCTCGACAATGGCGCCCAGCTCGTCGAGCGCCTCAAAAACTCGGTACACGGCAACACCCTCCCGGCATCGTTGTTGTTACCAGTGTGCCTGGTGTTGCTTCTGTGACTGCGTTGCCAGGCTCGGTGTGTCGGCTTTTAGGTCGCAGAACTGGCCCAATTACCTGCACACTTGACGTAATTATGTCGGTTCGCGCGCTGCCGCGGCAACGCCGGACCGGCGAAAATTGCAGTTGGACCCGACGATGAGCGATGTAGAATACCCCCCGGGGGTATCCCGTTGGAGGAGCCATGGCACACGGAGCGGCACATGCGGTGGAGCACGCGTTGGCGCTGGCAGGGTCGATGACCTGGGAGATACTTTGGGCCCTGATTCTGGGTTTCACCCTGTCCGCGGTGGTGCAAGCCGTGGTGCGCCGATCGACGATCGTGGCGCTGCTCGGCGACGACCGGCCCCGCACGTTGGCGGTCGCGGCAGGCCTGGGCGCCGCGTCCTCGTCGTGCTCCTACGCTGCGGTGGCCCTGGCCCGGTCGCTGTTTCGCAAGGGCGCCAACTTCACCGCCGCCATGGCCTTCGAAATCGGCTCGACGAACCTGGTGGTCGAGTTGGGCATCATCCTGGCCCTGCTCATGGGTTGGCAGTTCACCGCGGCGGAATTCGTCGGCGGCCCGCTGATGATCGTGGCACTTGCGGTGTTGTTCCGGCTGTTCGTGCGTACTCGGCTCGTCGACGCCGCTCGCCGGCAGGCCGATCGCGGATTGGCGGGCTCGATGGAAGGTCATGCCGCGATGGACATGTCGGTCCAACGCGAGGGCTCGTTTTGGCAGCGACTGCTGTCACGGGAGGCCTTTACCTCCGTCTCGCATGTTTTCGTGATGGAGTGGGCGGCGATTCTGCGCGACCTGGTGGTGGGGTTGTTGATCGCGGGGGCCATCGCGGCCTGGGTGCCCGAATCGTTCTGGCAACACTTCTTTGTCGCTGATCACCCGCTGCTATCTGCGTTTTGGGGACCGATCGTAGGCCCCATCGTGGCGATCGTCTCGTTCGTCTGCTCGATCGGTAACGTGCCACTGGCCGCGGTGCTGTGGAACGGCGGCATCAGCTTTGGTGGCGTCGTCGCGTTTATCTTCGCCGACCTGCTCATCCTGCCGATCCTGAACATCTACCGGAAGTACTACGGCACCAAGATGATGCTGACGTTGCTGGGCACGTTCTATGCCGCCATGGTCACGGCCGGGTACATCGTCGAATTATTGTTCGGCGCAGCAGATCTCATCCCGTCACAGCGCAACGCCACGGTGATGGAAGCGGGCATCTCCTGGAACTACACCACTTGGCTGAACATCGCCTTCCTCGTGCTGGCAGCAGTGCTCGGCGTCCGGTTCGTCAAGACGGGCGGACTTCCGATGCTCCGCTCGATGGGCGGCTCGCCCGACGCCGAAGACGACCACTGCCACCACAACCACTGAGCGCAGTCGACACCGCCCGAATCGCAGCAGCCTCGTCATAAATGCTGCCCGCGAGGCTAATTGAGCGTCAGCCCGCGCCGTCGCTCGGGGCCGCACACCGGGCTGTCGTCACGTGACGGGTTGCCGGCCCGGTAGAGCAGCAGTTTGAGTTGGCGCCGGTCGGCCGGGCTGAGGTGCGCCAACAGGTGTTCATCGGACGACGCTACGGCCGCCTCCGCGCGCCGCAGAAGTGCCCTGCCCTTGCGGGTGAGCTGAGCCGGCAGGGCACGGCCTGAGGACGCGGTCGCGGGGCGGACCACCAGGCCCACCTCTTGCAGCCCTTGCAAAACCTGGTTCATCGCTTGGGCGGTCACGTGCGTATGACGGGCGAGCTCCGCGCTGGTGCGGCCCGGATCTTCGTCCAGAATGCGCATACAGACGAACTCGGGCAATCCGAGCCCGAGCGGTCGCAACGCCTGGACCGCATGCGGGCGCAGTCGCGCCATCAATCCGCGCACCAAAAAGCCCAGCGGTTGATCCTCGAATTCGCTCATCCCCACCATGCTGACATGGAAGTACAGGTCAAGTGCCGCATTGGTCAGCGCGCCGGTGCGTGCGTCAGCGTGGTGACCGAGCGGCATTGGCCGGACACTGAGATCCCCATATCAAGTTCCTTGACACGTATGTGCAGCCCGGGTATCAAGGAGCTAGATATACAAGTTGGCGGCCGGCCAATCGGCTGGTCGCCTTAACTGAAGGAGAACAAGGATGTTCGGAGGCGGATTTTCGGGCGGTCCCGGTTGGGGCGGCCCCGGGTTTGGCGGACCGGGCTTTGGTGGCCCAGGGTTCGGCGGACCTGGATTCGGTGGTCAGGGCTGGGGCGGACATGGCGGACCCGGCCTTGGCGGGCCTGGTTTCGGAGGGCATTGGGGCCAACCCGGTCCTGGCGGGCATCGCAAGCGACTGGTCGTTGGTACGGCTGCCCTGCTGCTCGACGGACCGGCGAACGCCGAGCAGATCGTGCAGCGTGTTTCTGAGGCGACCGACGGTGCGTTTGCGCCGCCGCAAGAGATCGTCGAACTTGCGATTGGGAAGTTGGCCGGTCGCGGCTTCGTGAGCGTCGACAACGGGGTGGCAACCCTCACCGAACTGGGCAGGAATGTGTTGCAGTGGAAGGGAATCAGCAGCGAGAGCATCCACGCGCGGCTGGCTCAGGCCGGCAAATTCAAGGATGTCGCCAAGATTCGTTGGGGACTCTTCGAACTCGCCGGGCTGGCGCGGACCATCCATTGGTCGGGCACTGACGCCCAGAAAGAAAAGCTCGCCGAAGCGCGGGCGAAGGTGCTGACAGCAATCACCGAGGCGAAGCAGTCGCTGCACGCCGCACTCGCTGAGAGCTGACGTAACCAAATCATCAGCGCGGCCGTGGCTTCGCCCGGCCGCGCTGATGATTTATTGCCCCTTGGCCGAGCGTAGTTTGTCGGCCAGGCGACGGTTCACCGGATCGGGCAGTAGTTCGGACACGTCACCACCCAGCGTCGCAACCTCTTTCGCGAGGGACGACGACACGAACGAATACCGCGGCGTGGTCGCCACGAAGAACGTGTCGACGCCGGCGACATGCTTGTTCATCTGTGCCATCTGAAGCTCGTACTCAAAGTCGGTGCCGGTGCGCAGCCCCTTGACGATGGCCGTCATCCCCTGGGACCGAACGAAGTCGACCACCAAACCTTGTCCGGTCGCCACCCGCAAGTTAGGCAGATGCGTGGTCGACTCCTCGATCATGGCGATCCGCTCGTCGATATCGAACATGCCCTTCTTGGCGGGATTGATCAGAATCGCCGCGACCACTTCGTCGAACTGTGCCGTGGCCCGTTCGAAGACATCGATGTGGCCCAATGTCACTGGATCGAAGGAGCCCGGGCAGACGGCGCCGCTCATGACGCGTGCCGCCGACGATGGAGTGGCGGCGCCTCCGGCCGCGCAGCGGCGAGGGGGTCCAGGCGATGAGCAGGAGCGGCACCCATGACGAACGACGGTACACGCTGACTCAGAGCCGTTCGGCCAGCTCCAACCGGGTGTCGCCGTAGACCCGCTGCTGCCAGGGTTGCCAACCGGGCGGCCAGCTCAGCGTCGGTCCGCTGGTGGCACGCTCGACCACGACCACGCTTCCCTCGCTCACCCAGCCGTGATCGACAAGCGCACCCGTCAGGGCCTCGATCTCACTCGCTTGGACGTCGTAGGGCGGGTCGGCCAGAACGAGGTCAACCGGCGCCGCGGCTCCCGTGGCAATGACTGCCGCTACCAGCCCGCGACGCAACGTCGCACCGGATAGGCCGAGTGTCGCGATGTTGCGCTCCAGCACCGTCGCCGCGCGACGGTCGGACTCGACGAACGTTGCCGCCGCCGCGCCGCGTGAAAGTGCTTCAAGGCCCAGCGCACCCGAGCCCGCGTACAGGTCGAGCACGCTGCGACCGGTCAGGTCGAGCCGCGCGGTCACGATGCTGAACAGTGACTCGCGCACCCGATCGGTCGTCGGCCGAGTTCCCCGCGGCGGCACGGCGATGCGCCGCCCCCCGGCGACACCCCCGATGATCCGCGTCATAAGCGCCGCTCCTCCGCATCGCTCCGCACTGCATCGTCGCCGGCGCGGTCAGGCGAGCACCACCAGCAGGTCCCCGCCCTCGACCTGGGCTGTGGCCGACACCGCCACTCGCTCGACGGTGGCATCGGCGGGCGCGGTGATCGGGGCTTCCATTTTCATCGCCTCGATGGTGGCGATAGTCTGGCCCGCCTTGACCTTGTCGCCGACCGAGACGCCAACCGTGACCACACCGGCAAAGGGCGCCGCGACGTGGTTCGGATTGCCCCGGTCCGCCTTCTCAGCGGCCGGAACCGCACTGGCGATGCTCCGATCACGCACTTCCACTGGCCGGAGTTGACCGTTGATGATGCACATCACCGTCCGCATCGCGCGTTCGTCAGG
>DASXJI010000009.1:0-4693 GCA_036497495.1 Mycobacterium sp. | reverse complement strand
CTGCACGACGGCGCGACCGTAGGCGCGAACGCAACGGTGATCCATGATGTGGCAGCCGGAGTCACCGTCGTCGGTCCGCCGGCAACGATTCTTGACTCCCGGCCAGCGGACGGCGGCGCACAAGCCTAGGCACCCAGAGGAGGTCGGGAAGGACCTGCGCCGCAAAGATCGCCAGTGCAGACGCGTAGACGACACCCACCGCGCCGAACCGCACGGCCGCGACGCATCCTGCACTGATGCTGATCACTGCCATTGCCAGGGCCCACAGTGCTTGCCATCGCGCTTCATTGCGTTTGGTCAGCAGCACCAAGGCCGGGAGGTGCATGGCCTGTCCCACGAGCACGGCACCGAATGCCAATGCGAGCCAAGCTGATACGTGGATTTGTCCACCCGACAGCACGCTCGCCGCCCATGGCCCGAGCGCCACCAGGCACAGCGCGGCGATCGCCCCCACGGCTGCAAAGGTGCCGGTGAGTCGCCACCACATTCGAACGGTCTCTTCTGTGGCTTCCCGCCTCTTGACGAAGATCGGCCAGTACGCCAGCGCCGCGGTAGACAGCACCTGCCAGCAGATTGCGTAGAGCTGTGCCATCAAGGCGTAGCGCGACAACTCCGCGGGCGTCGAGAGATGCGCGAGGAGAACTCGTCCGGTCTGCGAGCCGATTGGCAGGCCGACCCCCACCAAAAACAACCACATGCTGCCGGCAAGCAAGCGGGAACCGGTCCGAGATGGCGACACGCGGGAGAACGCCGACCAGCCCAGCCCGGACAGGCGCAGCGCCAGAATCGTGCCGACTGTCTGGCCGATCAGCAGGCCGCCCAAGGCCGAAACCGCATACCAGATTCCGCTGGCATCGATGGCATACAGAAACACCGTCAATCCGAGACCAAACGCCGGACAGCTCATCAACACCAATGTGGCCATCGGATTGCGATCGATGCCGACAAGAATGCGGGCCCCGAGACCGGCCGGGATCGTGAGCGCGAAGACACACGCCGCGACCGTGATTGCCCAACGATCTTCGGGGCCGCTGGAGAAGCCGACCACAGCGGTCCAGCCGTTGAGCGCCATGACACACACAGCAACCACAATCAGCACCCCGGCCACGCCGAACAAAACACGGTAGGCGCGACGAATGACGTCGACGGCGTTCGGGTCGCGGGTGCCTCCAACGAGCATCGCGCTGGCACTGAGCACCGTGGCGCCGATACCGAGATCAGCGAAGGGGAAAAGCAATGTGATCGTCGCGACCAAGGACACCAGACCGAATACGGCCTCACCGGTTTCCCGCACGACGATGGCTGTGTTCGCGAGCCCCAGCAACGCGACCACTGGCGTACCGAGGATGCGGTAAAGCGGGCCGTAGAGCAGCGCGCGACGCTCCTCGGGCGCGAGACGACCCTGGTTCGTCGTCATCGCCGGATTGCCGACGCCGCGGTACGCACAATGATCCTGGCCGCATTGAGGACCGCATAAGCGAGCGCGAAGGGGCCGGGCCGGCCATGTCGCACCGCCGTCCAAACCGCGCGCCGTACCCCACCCAACGATCGCGCGGACACGGCCGCGCTAACCGGGCTGGTACATAGATAGTCGCCGAGCACGCGCGGCGACTCCCTGCCCAGATATTGCAATCCCCATTCTATGTAGGTATCGGTGCGATCGGACGGGTCGCGAGACACCGACGCGCCATGGACGTTGTAGATGCTGAGTGTCTCGGGCAGTTGAACCACACGCAGGTCCGGAATGGAGCGCTGCACCTTGATCAGCCAACTCGGCTCATCGTGCGGCACATCCGAAGAACCACCCCACCGAACCGAGCGGCCCAATTGGGTCGGAAAGCACAACGTGGAGGTCTGCAGATTGGCGTTACCGAACCCGAGTCCACTGAATCGAAACAGGTACTCCGCCACCGACTCTCCGGGTTCGATGAGCCGCCGCGGCCACATCCGTTGCCGCGTGCCAGGACCCAGCACCAACATTCGTGACGACACGATCCAATGGTCACCATCGACAGAATCGGCGGCCGCAAGTTGGCGAGCCAGCTTGGTGGGCGACCAGACGTCATCGTCATCGAGCAGTGCGATGACCGAGCCGCTCGCGGCATCGATGCCCAACTGCCTGCTCTCGGCAGGACCCCCGCCGTCATTGCTCCTCAACAACACGATCCGGTTGTCAGCTGGAACGGACATCTGCACGCCCGCCTCCGCGACGACGATGATCTCTTCCACCGGATAAGTCTGGTCAAGGACCGATTGCACAGCACGCGAGAGGGATGGCCGCCCGATCGTGGCGATCACCGCACTCACGCTCGGCTTCATCGCCCGATCGGTGACTGTGACCGCGGCCCACGAAAGTGTATGGCCGAGAACAACAATGCAATGCAGGCGAACGTCGGAATCATGTTGTACTGCCACGGTCCGTACATGAGGTCCCAGATCCCTTGCAGAGCCACCGTTACGCCGAGCGGTGCCCACCGTCCGAGCCGCGTGAAATTCCAGACGATCCCGAGGCAGGCCACCAACAGCGATGCCGGTAGTAGCACAGCCACCACGCCGCCTTCTGCCCAGGAGCCCAACAGGATCGAGTGCATCGCGGAGTAATCGGAGGGCGGCAGCCTCCAGAGGACATCAAACGGGAACGTCGGGCTGAACCCCATCCGAATCGCGAGATGCTCCGCCTGGGTGTACACGTCCGGCGTCAGATTCATCGCGCTCCCCCAGCCCAGAAGCGGCCGTTCGAGGATCGCAGTGATGCTCATCGGCGGTTCGGTCCGACCGGCCAGAAGCAGCGGCACGTTGAAAGCGTCCTGCTCGACCGTCTTGCGCTGTAGCGCAGCTCCGAACAGTCCGGCCCGGGCGACGATCGGCATTACGTAGGAAAAGATCAGCCCGACCGCGATGAGCCCCGCGAACTGCCATCCGCGCCGAATCCGGGAACCCAAGAAGTGGTTGATGAACAGGGTCGCCGAGGCGAGAACGCATACGAGCGCGTGCGACCGGTAATTCAGTCCGAGGCTTGCCAGTCCGAGCAGCGCCAGTGCCGCCGGTAGCACGAGAGCAGGCACCCGAGCCATCGTCAACCCAAACAGGACGAGGATCGTCACCGCAGAGGCGATGCCGTATTTCCAGAAGTCGAGAAAGTTTCCGGTGTGAGTGAGTTCGATGCCTTGCGTGAAGAAGAAGACGATCGTGCCGGCGGCGAGGCCAGCCAGAACAACTGCGATGGACTCCACCGCGCGTGCGGTGAGCACAGTCAGCCCCATCAAATACAGGCCGAAGGCGGCAGGCGCGACCGCGTTCGGCCACAGCACGCTCACGTGGTTCACAAGGCAGGACGCAAGGAAAGAAATCCAGCCCAAACATGCCAGCACCAATGGCACCAGGTCGGCTCCCCGGTGCGTCATGAGCAGCCATCCCGGGACAAGTAGCAGGCAAACCACCGACAGCGCGGTCAGGGTGACATTCGCGACCTGGATGGATGACGTTGCACCGATCGCGAAGACCGCGGTGTGCCCGAGGAAAACGGAGTGCGCCCGGCGCTTCTCCGGCAGGAAGCTGACGGGCGCGTACCCGACATCTGTGACCACGTGGCCCTCCCATTGACCGATGCTCGCCAAGCAAACGATAGCTGTTTGTGCGGATTGATGTGTAGTAGGCGTAGTCTCGCTAGCATTATTCTCAATCATTTCCTTTGCTAGCGGAGGTGCGTGTGTCGGGTGCACGATCGAACCGATCGCTGGCCGCACGGCGGGGCCGGCCCTATGACAAGGGCCGCGGGTTGGCCTTGCAGATGCTCTGGGTGGCCTTGTCCACATTGGTCTTCACGCAGGTGTGGTGCCCGAACCGGCTACGGTGCGCGATCCTGCGGTGGTTCGGCGCGCGGATCGGCGACGGCGTATTGATCAGACACCGGGTGACTGTTCAGTGGCCGTGGAAGCTCTCGATCGGCGACAACTCGTGGATCGGGACGGGGGCCGAGCTGTACAACCTCGACGAGATCGTCATCGGGTCAGATGTTTGCATTTCTCAGCGCGTGTTTCTGTGTACTGGAAGCCACGATCGCTGGTCACCGAGCTTCGAGTTCGACAACGCGCCCATCGTCGTCGAGGACGGCGTGTGGATCTGCGCCCGAAGCACCGTGCTGCGCGGCGTCACTATAGGGGCCAACTCGGTAGTCGGGGCGACGTCGCTGGTATTTCGCGACATTCCGCCGGATTCCATCGTTCAGCCCGCCCAACCGACCGTCAGCCACATGTGATGACATGCGCATACTGCAGGTGGTGACGCTGCTAAGTCCGGATGGGGAGTATGGCGGTCCGGCGCGTGTGGCGCTCAATCAGAGCGCGGAACTGCTCAGCCGCGGCCATGACGTGCTGGTCGTGGGCGCCACCCGTGGCTACCGGGACGTGCCGACCAAGCTCAACGGCGTGCCGGTCAAGGTGTTTGCTGCCCGGACGCTTCTTCCCCGCACGGGTTTCGCGGGCATCGGTGCACCCCAGCTCACCAGGTGGTTGCGCAGCAACTGGGCCAGGTTCGATGTCGTACACATCCATTTCGGCCGCGACCTAGTCGCCCTACCGGTGGCGATGGCCGCGCGCCGACACGGGATCCCTTACCTGCTGCAGACCCACGGAATGGTTATTCCGTCGGACCATCCTCTCGCCGCACCGCTGGACGCGGTCTGCACCCGAGG
>DASXJI010000008.1:0-6179 GCA_036497495.1 Mycobacterium sp. | reverse complement strand
ACGGGCCTCGAATCGGTCCATGCCGTCGAATTGCGTTCCGGTGTCGGCGATCCGACCTTTCGTGTCCATGATCGACGGCATGGGAAGTTGATGACGCAGCCCGATCTCGAAGTCGTTCGGATCATGAGCCGGGGTGACTTTAACTGCGCCGGTACCGAATTCAGGGTCGACGTGATCGTCGGCGACGACGATGATCTGGCGGTCCAGGAACGGGTGCGCCAGTGTCGAGCCGACCAGCCCTCGGTAGCGGTCGTCGTCGGGATGCACCGCGATCGCCGTGTCACCCAACATCGTCTCGACCCGGGTGGTGGCCACCACGATGTGCGGCTCGGAGTCGTCGAGCGAACCGTAGCGGAACGACACCAGTTCGCCTTCGACGTCCTCGTAACGGACCTCGAGATCCGATATCGCCGTTTCCAGCACCGGCGACCAGTTGACCAGGCGTTCGGCCCGATAGATCAGGCCGCCGTCATAGAGCCGTTTGAAGATAGTGCGCACTGCCCGCGACAGCCCGTCGTCCATGGTGAAGCGTTCGCGGTTCCAGTCCACACCGTCGCCCAGGCGGCGCATCTGACCGCCGATGGCGCCGCCCGATTCGCGCTTCCAGTCCCAGACCTTGTCGATGAACAGCGTGCGGCCGAAGTCTTCTTTGGTCTTGCCGTCGACGGCGAGCTGCTTTTCCACGACGCTTTGAGTGGCGATGCCCGCGTGGTCCATGCCCGGCTGCCACAGCACCTCATAACCCTGCATGCGCTTACGCCGGCTCAGGGCATCCATCATGGTGTGTTCGAGCGCGTGACCCATGTGCAGGCTGCCGGTCACGTTGGGCGGCGGCAGCACGATCGAATAACCGGGTTTGGTGCTCGCTGGATCGGCGGCGAAATAACCCGCATCCACCCAGCGCTGATATGTCGCGCTTTCAGCCGCGCCCGGATCCCACGCTTTGGGCAGGTCTTCAGCCCGCGTGTCAGCGGCGCGTTCTGGGCTTGTGGTCACCCTTCAAGTCTAGAAAGCGCCGCCGCCCGTTACGAACGCCGCCCATCTCGGGCGGCGTCGGTTACTTCTTGCCGCCCAGCAATCCGCCGAGAATGTCGCCCGCCTTGGAGCCCAGCGCGTTGCCCAACACAGTGCCCAGCGACTTGTTGCCGCCGGCCATTCCGCCAAGGATGCTGCCCAGGACGTCGTTGAGCCCTCCTCCGGAGGACGCTTCTTCCTTGGCCGGTTCGCTCTTCTGGCCGAGCTGCTTTCCGATATAGGCCAGCACGATCGGAGCCAAGATGGGCAGCAGCTGCTTGAGCAGAGCGCTGTTGCCGCCGCCATCGCCGGCCAGCGCGCTGGCGACCTGGTCGGCATCGTTGCCGCCGAAGATTCTCGCGATCGCCTGCTGGCCTTCGTTCTGGTCGACCTGGTCGACATTCACGCCGCCGTCGAGCAAGCCGGCGTGGCTGTCGGCCGCGGACTCGATCTTGCTGGCGTGCTCGGGATCCTGTGCGTTTTCGGACAGGCCGCCAACCAGCACCGGTACCAGCAACTGGACCGCCTTGTTCACCTCGGCTTCGTCGACGCCGATCTTGCTTGCAATGTCACTCGTGGGAATCTGAGACAGAAGATCTTCAAGGCCAGACATGGACCCGTCCACCTAACGTTGCTGGGATGCTTTGGTTCGGTGTTGACACTAGCCCAGCTGATCTTGTCCACAGCGGTTCTTTACCCAGCGGATTGAGCGCCGGCCTTCCGTCAGCGGTGCATCAACCGCGCAGTGTCCAGCGAGACATCCGCGGCAGGGAACCGCGCCAGTAGCGCGTCGCCCATCGCGGCGGCCGGGGTCAGCACGCCGCGCAGCTCCGAGAGCACGTCGCGATCCATCGCCAGCGCCAAACCGCTCTCGCCCAGCAGCACCGAGGTGGCCTTGTAGCCCGGGTCGCCGCGTTGAGCCATGGTGGCCACATAGCGGGCGCCGGAAGTTGTAGTCGTGTAAGTCTCGGCCTGATAGAAGCCGCGCTCTCGGACGGCGTCACTGGGGCCCGTGCCGGGTTTGGGCAGCACACGCTCAACCAGTCGGCGCGGCAGCAGCCGGAAGTAGCGGCTGCCCAGTGCCGTCGCCGCGTTGCCGACCCCGTTGATAACGGCGGAGGTCACCGGCGCGACGGCCGAAGACCCCACACTCATGTGTTCGCTGTACTTGAACCTTCTGCCGTAAGCCCAGTCTTGTAATGCGTTGCTGCGCCGAACAATTCGCGTATTTGACGGCGCCATCATGAAGCCGGCCGTCCACAGGCCGGTGAGCTCCGGGGCGATCTGCCGACCGCGGCGCCGACGGAGGTCGGGCTGTGCGCCGAGTTCGGGTTCCGCACCGCGGTCGGGGCTCAGCGTGTAGGGATCGACGAATTGGCGGCGCGCATCGGCGTCGCTGGAGACGGCGGTGAGCACCTCGACCCCGGAAGCGATCGTGCCGCCGGAGAGCCCGCCAGACATCGCACGAACCACGAAGTCGGTGTTGGATAGCTCACCGCTGCCGTCTTCGCGGGCCCGGCGATACAGCGCGTACACGGTGAGATCCGAAGGGATGGAGTCGAATCCACACGCATGCACGATGCGCGCGCCGGTGTCCTGAGCCTGCTTGTGATACAGGTCGATGCTGTCGCGGACGAATGGCGGCTCGCCGGTCAGGTCGGCGTAATCAGTGCCCGCGGCCGCGCAGGCGGCGACCAACGGCAGCCCGTAGCGGCTGTATGGACCGACCGTGGTGATGACGACCTGCGTCCGGGCGGCCATCTCGTTCAGCGTTGACGGCGACGACGCATCCGCGGTCAGCACCTGCCAGGACTGCGCCGAGTCGCCGAGCGTTTCACGGATCGCCAGCAGACGGTCGGGCGAGCGGCCGGCCAGCGCGATCCGCGCGTTCCCGCCGGCACGGGCCAGGTATTCGGCGGTCAACTTGCCCACGAAGCCGGTTGCCCCGTACAAGACGATGTCGAATTCGCGCGTTGCAGTCACGGGCGCGACGCTACTCCGAGTACCTCCGGCAATTCGGCGCTCTCCCCCAGCACGTGTTCGGCCAGGAAAGCGAGCACCACCTGGTACCAGATCTTGGCGTGTTGCGGCGCAAGGACCCAGTGGTCCTCGGACGGGAAATACAGGAATCGGTGCGGACTGCTGCCGTCTTCGCCGGCCGGCAGCGCCGAGGAGGCCAACAGCTCGTACCAGAGCCGCAGGCCTTCACCGATCGGCACGCGGTAGTCCAAGGCGGCGTGGATGACCAGCATCGGCGTGCTGATCCGGTCGACGAAATGGTGTGGCGAGTTGGCGGCGGTCATCTCCGGGGTCATCTCACGGCGCCAGTAATAGGCGTGATCGGTTGTCGGACTGAATTGGTCCAGCGCCCACAGGCTGGCGTGGGTCACAATCGCGGCGAAACGGTTGGTGTGACCGGCGATCCAGTTGGCCATGTATCCGCCGAACGAGCCGCCCATGGCCGCGATCCTGGTCGCATCGATGCGCGGATGGGCACACGCGGCATCGGTCGCCGTCATCAAGTCGTCGAATGGCGGTCCGCCCCATGCGCCCCAGCCCCGCTGGATGAAGTCTTGGCCGTAGCCGGTCGACAGTGCGGGATCGGGCAGCAGTACCGCGTAGCCCTTGGCGGCCATCAGCCACGGATTCCATCGCCACGCCCAGTCGTTCCAGCTGCCCAGCGGGCCACCATGCACCCACAACAGCAGCGGGGCCGGCGCATGACCTTCGGGCAGCACCAGCCAGGACCGGACCGTTGTGCCATCTGCGACCGTCGTGGTGACCTCGGTCAATGTCCCTGGGAGGCTTGGCAAGTCGACGCATGGCAGCACGGTGACAACGCCACCGGCATCGATCCGCACCGGATGTGGGGGCGCCGCATAAGAACTGCGCAAGGCAAACAGTGCACCGCCCGGCACTGCGACGACGTCGGTGTAGGCGAAGTCGTCGTCGGTGAGCTGGGTGACCGTCGATGTCGACAGCTCAACGGCGAAGATCGGTGCGCGTCCGTTCTGGTCGGCGGTGACGATCAATGACTCACCATCGCTCGACCAGGTCAACGAGGACGGCCGATGATCCCATGGTTCGGCAACCGATCGCGGTTGGTCGCCGAATCGCAAATATTGCAGCGTCATTCGCGGAGCGCGGTGTGGCGTGGAGATGGTTTCCCGGCTGAACGCGATCGCTGACCCGTCGGGTGAAATTGCGGGGCGTTGCAGTTCGGCGTCCGGATCGTCAGCGATCACGCGGCGTTCCCCGGAGGCCAGGTCGACCCGCAGCAGCACCGAGCGCTCGGTTGCTTCGGGTCCTGGCACCCGCCACGTCGTCACCAGGAATCGGCCGTCAGCGCTGATGTCGAATGTGGCGTCATCAAACCCGGCTTCGCGCAGCGCCTCGCCGGGCTGTGGCGTGAGATCGCGCAGATCCGTCGCGTCGAACAGATGCGGTTCATCCGGGCCGATGTCCTGGTTCCAGAAGCGCACTGGATACCGGGAGTGCAGGATCGCGCTGACATTGTTGGCCTTACGCAAACCGCGTAGCCGCCGGTCATCTTCGATGTCACGTGCGGAAGCCAACAGCGGCGCGCCGATCACGGTGGCGTCGGCGCCACGTGCTGTGCGGACCAGGCTTACTCCACCGGGCATGCTCAGCACCTCGACACCCTCGCCGCCGCCCGCGGGTAGCCGCCACAACGAGGCCGGTGGTTTGTCGGCGCCATCGGCGTTCTCGGCAGTGGTCCGCGAGGACACGAACAACAGGTCGCCGTCGACGGTGAACGCGGGCGCGGAGTCTCCGTTCGATCCACGGGTAAGTCGGCGTGCGGGCTTTTCGCCCGCGGGGTCGACTTCCCAGATGGCGCTGACGTAGTCGGTGCGCTTGTCGTTGAGTTCGGCCACCGTGGTCACCACCCGCGATCCGTCGGCCGACACGGCCAGGCCGGCAACACGAGGCAGTGCGAGGTAGTCGTCGAGGTTGTCGAATGCCGTTGTGGTCACGACTCGTTGGTAACACAACGCGACTCAGGCCGCGGTGTGCGGGCCGGGACCGCCCTAGAGTTTGATTTTCAAACCCTGCAGTGACATGCTGATCCGCATGCCCGCGATCACACTGGCCGACCTGCCGGGCCGGCCTTGTCCCATCGCCGCCGCGCTGGATGTCGTCGGCGAACGATGGGCACTGCTGATCGTGCGCGAGTTGGCGCTGGGCAACAGCCGCTTCCGGGACATCGTTCGCGGCACCGGCGCGCCGCGGGACCGGGTGGCGGCCCGGATCAAGGCGCTGGACGAGGCCGGAGTGATCCGGCGCGTGCCGTATCAAACGTCGCCACCGCGGTTTGACTACCAGCTCACCGATTCCGGCCGTGCGCTGCTTCCGGTGTTGGATGCGCTGCTGGCCTGGGGACTCGACCATGCGGTCCCACCGAACTATTCGGATCGCGAGCGTTACCGCTGGGCACGAGAGACGCAGCAAGCAGGAAGGGCGCGATGACGACAGCAAGCAAAGACGCGGCAGCAACCGGGAAAGCGGACTGGGGCCGGCAACAGTCCCGGACAGTCACCTGGCACGACCCCGCCGAAACCGTTGCGCGCGGCCTGTCCATGCCCGGGATCGACTACCTCAAGGCGATGATCGCCCGCGAGCTTCCACCAGCCCCGATGGCCAGGCTGATTCAGTTCGATCTCGTTGACGTCGAGCCGGGCAAGGTCGTGGTCACCTGCGAACCCGATGCGTCGATGTACAACCCCAACGGCGCGATTCACGGCGGCGTGGTGTGCACAGTCCTCGACTCGGTAGCCGGCCTGGCGCTGCACAGCACACTGCCCGCCGGCAAGGGATACACGTCCATCGAGATCAAGGTGAACTATTTGAAGCCGGTGCGCCTGGATGCGGGCCCGTTGAGCGCCACCGGGACGGTGGTGAAGTCGGGTGCGCGGGTCGGGTTCACCGAGGGCGTGATCACCGATGCGTCGGGCAAGGTCGTGGCGACCGCGACGAGCACCCTGCTGATATTCGACCTTTGACCCCCGAGACGCCGAAAGCGGTGGCGGGCCTGAGCCCGACCACCGCTTTCAGTGAGTAATGCTTGGTCAGCCGCGACGGCCGCACACCGGCCACGCGCCGATGCCCTGCGAGTGCAGGACGTTCTCGGCCACCCGGATCTGCTC
>DASXJI010000007.1:0-16865 GCA_036497495.1 Mycobacterium sp. | reverse complement strand
GCCCGGGTGGTGCCTTCGCCCGTCGCCGACATGTGATTTCGCCGCACGGTTTGGCAGTTCTTTAAGAGGAGTTTAAGATATCCGACGGTGATGATTACCGGTCGAGCAACGAACCTGGTTCTTACGTCCGCGGTCCCTACCGGCGGGCGGGTCTCGGCCCAGGTGGCAACGTTGTGTGCGGATATGGCGTCGCCACCGATTCGAGATGAAATTGCTGCCCAATTGTGGGCGCTCGGCTATCCCAATGTGTGCTTGAGCAGTAGCAACATTAGATGCTGGGCGATGGTGCCGGAACCGAGGAGGCAATCGTGAGCAGGTTTACCGAGAACATGTTCCGCAACGCTCACCAGAGCACGCGGGGCATGGTTACCGGGGAGCCGCACGAGCCGGTCCGGCACACCTGGCTCGAGGTGCACGAGCGTGCCCGTCGCGTCGCCGGCGGACTGGCCGCCGCGGGCGTCGGACATGGCGACGCTGTCGGCGTGCTGGCCGGGTTCCCGGTGGAGATCGCGCCGACCGCGCAGGCTCTGTGGATGCGTGGCGCCAGCCTGACCATGTTGCACCAGCCCACGCCGCGCACCGACCTCGCCGTCTGGGCCGAGGACACCATGAACGTCATCGCGATGATCGAGGCGACCGCCGTCATCGTCGCCGAACCGTTCCTCGTCGCCATTCCGGTGCTCGAGGAGAAGGGCATCAAGGTGCTCACGATCGGCGACCTGCTCGAGGGCGAGCGGATCGATCCGGTCGAGACGGACGAAGACGACCTGGCGCTGATGCAATTGACGTCCGGATCCACCGGATCTCCTAAGGCCGTCCAGATCACCCACCGCAACATCTACTCCAATGCCGAGGCCATGTTCATCGGCGCCGAGTACGACGTTGACAAGGACGTCATGGTCAGCTGGCTGCCCTGCTTCCACGACATGGGCATGGTCGGGTTCCTGACCATCCCGATGTACTTCGGCGCCGAGCTGGTCAAGGTCACGCCGATGGACTTCCTGCGCGACACGCTGCTGTGGGCCAAGCTCATCGACAAATACCAGGGCACTATGACCGCGGCGCCCAACTTCGCCTACGCGCTGTTCGCCAAGCGGCTGCGTAATCAGGCCGAGCCGGGTCAGTACGACCTGTCGACGCTGCGGTTTGCGCTGTCCGGCGCTGAGCCCGTCGACCCCGCCGACGTCGAGGACTTGCTGGATGCGGGCAAGGCCTTCGGGCTGAAGCCGTCGGCGATCCTGCCCGCGTACGGCATGGCGGAGACGACGCTCGCGGTGTCGTTCTCCGAGTGCAACGCCGGCCTGGTCGTCGACGAGGTCGACGCCGATCTGCTGGCTGCGCTACGCCGCGCCGTCCCGTCCAGCAAGGGCAACACCCGGCGGCTGGCATCACTCGGTCCGCTGTTGAAGGATCTCGAGGCGCGCGTCGTCGACGAGAACGGCAACGTGATGGCCGCTCGCGGCGTCGGCGTGATCGAGCTGCGCGGCGAATGCGTGACGCCCGGTTACATCACCATGGGCGGTTTCCTGCCCGCGCAGGACGAGAGCGGCTGGTACGACACCGGGGATCTGGGCTACCTGATGGAGAACGGCCACGTCGTGGTGTGCGGCCGCGTCAAGGACGTCATCATCATGGCCGGCCGCAACATCTACCCGACCGACATCGAGCGCGCCGCAGGCCGCGTCGAGGGTGTGCGCATCGGCTGCGCCGTCGCGGTCCGGCTGGACGCCGGGCACTCGCGCGAGACTTTCGCCGTCGCCGTGGAATCCAACGCCTGGCAGGACCCGGTCGAGGTGCGGCGCATCGAGCACCAAGTGGCCCACGAGGTCGTCACCGAGGTCGACGTGCGGCCCCGCAACGTCGTCGTGCTCGGCCCAGGCACCATCCCCAAGACGTCGTCGGGCAAGCTGCGCCGGGCGAACTCGGTCACTCTCGTCACCTAGTAGCCAGCTGCTTCTGGTGGTAGAGCCGCGCCCACTCCTTGCGCGGGCGGATCGACACATCGACATCAGATGCCTTGGCGCGCAGCGCTTTTACTCCTGCTTGCTCGCGCGGTGTGCGGGCGAACGGATCCCAGTCGAAAAATCGGCAGGAGTTCTCCCAGGTGATCTTGTTGATATCGCTACCGTCGGCGCCCGCGGCGTTGAGTTCGGCGAGCACCTGCTCGGGGGCATCCGGCCAGAAACAGTCGGAATGCGGGTAGTCGCATTCCCACGCGATGATGTCGATGCCGATCTCGTGGCGCAGCTTCAGCGAGGTCTTGTCGGTGACGTAGCAGGCCAGCGAGTGCTCGCGGAACACGTCGCTGGGTAGCTTGTCGCCGAAGTCGCGGCGCAGCCACTTCTGGTTGGTGTAGTGCCGATCGCTGCGGTCCAGATAGAACGGGATCCAGCCGATTCCGCCTTCGGAGAAGGCGAATTTCAGGTCGGGGTATTTGCGCATCGCCGGGCCCCACAGCAGGTCCTGGGCGCACATCGCCGAGACCTGGGTGGCCAGGACGATCATGTTGTCGATCGGCGCGTTGGGTGCCATGCTGATCGCGCCGAGGCCGGTGCCGATGTGCAGGCACATCACCACGTTCGCCTCGGACAGGGTGCGGAACACCGGGCCCCAGTAGTCGTCGTCGTGGTAGCTCGGAAGACCTTCCAGATGCGGCAGTTCCGGCATCGTGACCGCGCGACAGCCCTTCGCGGCAACCCGGCGGATCTCGGCGCGCATCGCCTCGGGGTTCCAGGTTGGCAGGACGGCGATCGGGATGAAGCGATCCGGATACGACCCGGCCCAGTCGTCGATGTGCCAGTCGTTGTAGGCCGAGACCATGACCAGCGTGACCTCTTCGCGGTGCATGTTGAGGTGACGGGCGGAGAAGCCGGTGAACGTCGGAAAGCACATCGACGCCAGGATGCCGTTGCGATTCATGTCGCGGACCCGCTCGTCCACGTCATAGACGCCGGGCCGCATCTCGGCGAAGCCGGCGGGGTCGCGGCCCCACTCCTCGGCCGGCCAGGACACCACGGCGTTGAGACCACTCACGCCCTGCGGCCTGCCCTGATACATCCACTGGTCGACGCCCTTGCCGTCGGTGACGACGATCGGCGCCTCGTCTTTGTACTTGTTCGGCACGTGGCGCAGGAACATGTCCGGCGGCTCCACGACGTGGTCGTCGATGCTGACGAGGATCAAGTCGTCGATGTTCATGCCTCAACTACTACCCTGGACCACGATGACCGTCTCCGCATCTTCGGCCAGAGTTTTGTCTGAATCGGCCAACCTGGGAGGCCGGGCCGGTATCGGCCCGGTCGAGCTGCGTCGTGGCGGACGGGCCCGGGCCGGCAGCTACCTCTACGAGGGGCACCGATTGGTCACCGGCTGGCACTCACACGACCTGCATCAGATTCAGTACGCGATCGGCGGTGTCGTCGAGGTCGAGACGGCCAGCGGCCATTTCCTGCTGCCCCCACAGCAGGCCGCCTGGATTCCGATCGGTCTGGAACACCAGGCCACCATGACGCCCAATGTGCGCAGTGTCGCAGTGATGTTCGACCCGGATCTATTGCCCGACATCGACACTCGGGCCCGCATCATTGCGGTGTCCCCGCTGATCCGCCAGATGATGATCTACGCGCTACGGTGGCCGATCGACCGCCCGGATGGTGATCCGTTGTCCGACGGCTTCTTTCAGACTCTCGGCCATCTGGTGTTCGAAGCGCTCGATCACGAGGCGCCGTTGAGCTTGCCCGCCGCTGACCATCCGGTCGTGGCCGCCGCAATGGATTACACGAAGGCCCACCTGTCGTCGGTGACCGCCGGCGAGGTGAGTCGCGCGGTCGCGGTGTCCGAGCGGACCCTGAGGCGCCAGTTTGAAACCGCCATCGGAATGTCGTGGCGGACCTATTTGCTGCACGCCCGCATGCTGCGCGCCATGGCGTTACTTGTCGCTCCCGGCGACTCGGTGCAAAGGACGGCCGCCGCAGTCGGTTTCGACAGTTTGAGCGCATTCACCCGCGCGTTCACCAGGTTCTGTGGCGAGACCCCGTCGAGCTATCGGCAGCGGACCCGCGACAGCGAGTGAGCAACTACCAGGCGTGCACTCGGTTCTGCGCTGCCTCGAGACCCAGCTCGATCAGCAATTCGGTGGCGTCCGCGGCCTGCTCGCAGATCGTCGGCACTTCGGGGCGTTCGGTGGCGGTGAAATTCTCCAGCACGAACGCAGCCGGGTCCTTGCGCCCCGGCGGTCGGCCTATGCCGATCCGAATCCGCTGAAAGTCCTTGGTGCCCAGCGCGTTCGCGACTGAGCGCAGCCCGTTGTGGCCGCCCTCGCCGCCACCGAGCTTAAGCCGGATCTGGCCGAAGTCGATGTCGAGCTCGTCGTGAATGATCAGCACGTCAGCGGCGGGCACCGAGTAGAACTTGGCCAGCGGACCGACTTGGCGGCCGGACTCGTTCATGTAGCAGCGCGGCTTGGCCAGCACGACTGAACGTCCGCCGAGCCGACCGGTCACGATCTCCGCGCCGGAACGCTTGTGCACCTTGAAGTTCGAGCCCAGCCGAGCCGCGAGCCGGTCTGCCACCATGAACCCCAGGTTGTGCCGGGTCTGGGCATAGTTCGGTCCGGGGTTGCCCAGACCCACCACCAGTTGTGGGCAGGCCACGGTCTATCCGGATTCGGACTCGGCTTCGGCTGCCTCGCCCTCGCCTTCGGCGGCCTCCTCGGCCGGCGCTTCAGCCTCGGCCGCCTCGCCGGCGCCCTCGCTCTCGAGGTCCTCGGCGGTCGGCGCGTTCACCACGTTGACTACCAGCAGGTCGGGGTCAGCGATCAGCGTGACCCCGGCCGGCAGGGCGATCTGCCCGGCGGTGAACTGGGTACCCGGCTCGGCTCCGTCGAGCGACAGGGTCAATGACTGCGGGATCGACAGCGCGTCGGCTTCGATCTCGATGGTGCTGGTCTCCTGGGTCACCAGGGTCCCGTAGGCGGCCTCGCCGACCACCTCGACGTTGACCTCGACGGTGACCTTTTCGCCGCGACGGACCACCAGCAGGTCGGCGTGGGTGATGCTGCGGCGGATCGGGTGGATGGCGAGCGCCTTGGTCAACGCGAACTGCTCTTTGCCGTCGATGTCGAGGGTCAGCACCGCGTTGGTGCCGGCGTGCCGCAGCACCGCCGCGAAGTCATGCCCGGGCAACTCCAAGTGCTGTGGCTCGGCGCCGTGACCGTAGAGAACGGCCGGAATCTTGCCTTCGCGCCGTGCCCGCCGGGACGCGCCTTTGCCGGTCTGGGTCCGCACTAGCGCGGTCAGCTTGTTCGCAGATCTAGCCATGGTGTCGCTCCTGTATCAGATTCCGTTGCACGGCCAGGATCGCGACTGCTGTCGGTCCCCGTCGATAACGGCGGCTTGTAAAGCCACCCTCGCCGTGACGCCTGGTCAGGCTAGCGCATCACTGGCTCAGAGCGGAAATTTGGTGTCTGTGAGCCGTTCGGACAGCTCCCAGAGCGCACCGGCGGTGGCGTGGCGTTTGGCCAGTGGGCTGCGCCCGCCCGGCCGGGTGGGCCCGAACATCCCGAACGCGGGGCCGATGAAGCTGTTGCCCGGGATGTCCTGCGAGACGGCGTACAGCGTTTGCCGGGCACCGAAGTCGGCGTCGGTGGCCAGGCGGTTGCCGACCCCCATCAGCGCGTCACCGATCCTGTGACCGGAATGGCCCTGCAGGTTGGTGTGCGAGTAGCCAGGGTGGGCGGCCACCGCCCGCAGCGGCGAGCGCGCCGCCTCGAGCCGCTGCTGCAGCTCGCTGGTGAACAGCAGATTGGCGAGTTTGGACTGGCCGTAGGCCAGCCACGCCGAGTAGGGGCGTGACGTCCAGTTCAGGTCGCGCAAGCTGACGTAACCCATCAAGTGCATCAGCGACGACACCGTTACCACCCGGTCGGTGACTTTCGTCAGCAATAGGTTGGTCAGCGCGAAGTGGCCGAGGTGGTTGGTGCCGATCTGGCTCTCGAAGCCGTCGGCGGTGACGGCGCGCGGGACGGCCATGATGCCGGCGTTGTTGACCAGGACGTCGACGCTGTCCACTCCGTCGGCGAACTGCCGCACCGAGGCCAGATCCTGCAGGTCGAGCTGACGGACCTCGACGTCTCCGGTCATCTCACGGGCAGCGGCTTCACCCTTGCCGGTGTTGCGCACGGCCAAGATCACCTGAGCGCCGACTCGGGCCAGTTCGCGGGCCGTCACCTCGCCGAGGCCGCTGTTGGCCCCGGTGACGATGGCGGTGCGTCCGGCGAACGAGGGCAGGTCTGCTGCGGTCCACGAGGTCATGAAGAACACAGTAGTGCGGTGGCACTACTTGGCGGCGACGGTGAAGCCGTGGATGATCGCCTCGACGTCGACCGCGTCGGCGACCGCCTTGTCGGCCAGGCTGGTGACCGCGAGCTGAATGAGGTAGCGGTCCGCGTCTTCGCCGGATCCGTGGGCGATCACGATCCGATTGATGGTGTGCAGCCGCCGGTCGCCGAGGTTGTAGCTGCCCTCGACCATCGACGACGGGAAGCCGTGGAAATCGGCACTGGACGATTCGAGCTGTTTGAAGTTCTGCGCGAGCCGGGCATCGTCATTGCCGTGCTTGACCACTTCGGCGGCGTCGAATTCCCCGCCCAGCTTGACCACGATGAGCATGGCGTTGGGGAAGGCGTCGGCTCCGGCGATCAACTTCGTGGTGGGCGGGATGTTCGGCCGGTTGATCCGCTTCCAGCCTGGCGGCGTCGGAATCGACACGGTCAGGTCGGTCAGCGTGTCGGGCTCGACCGGCGTACCGGATACCCCGTTGCTTTCCAGATACTGCGAGAACGGGACCGGCTTCTCGGTCGGCGCCGAGCTGGTAGTCGTTGGGGTGGTCGACCAAATCGACTGATAGTCAGGACTTTTCGATCCGCATCCGGCCGCTGCCATTGTCAAGGCTGCCAGCGCCGCGGCGAGTCGTACGGGTGAGCTCACAGGATCTCGCGCACCGTGTCGACCGGACGAGCCAGCCGCGTGCCTTTCGAAGTGACGACGAACGGCCGCTCGATAAGGATGGGATGTTCGGCCATCGCATCGAGCAATTGCTCGTCACTCGCATCGGCCAGATCGAGCTCAGCGTACAGTGCCTCACGTTTACGGACGGCGGCCCGCACCTCGATACCGGCAGCGCGAATCATCTTCACAAGCTCGGTGCGGGACGGCGGTGCCTTCAGGTATTCGACGACCTTGGGCTCAATAGCGTTGTCGCGCAGCAACTCCAGGGTCTTGCGCGAAGTCGAGCATCGGGGGTTGTGATAGATGACGGCGTCACTGGCCATCTATGCGTCACCATCGAATAGTCCTGTGACCGAGCCATTTTCGAATACCGCGCGGATGGTGGTCGCCAGCAGCGGCGCGATCGACAACACCGTGAGCTGCGGGAAACGCTTCTCCTCGCCGATCGGAAGCGTGTTGGTGACGATCACTTCCCTGGCGCCGCTCTGAGCCAACCGCGCCGATGCCGGGTCGGACAGTACGCCATGGGTGGCAGCGATGACGACGTCTTTGGCGCCGTCGTCGCGCAGCAGCTTGACCGCGCCGGCGATGGTGCCACCGGTGTCGATCATGTCGTCGATCAACACGCAGGTACGCCCCTGCACCTCACCCACCACCCGGTTGGACACCACCTGGTTGGGCACCCGCGGGTCACGGGTCTTGTGAATGAAGGCCAGCGGCACACCGCCCATCGCGTCGGCCCACTTCTCGGCGATTCGTACCCGGCCGGAATCGGGGGAGACCACGACCATGTCGCCACCGGCGTAGTTGTCCTTGATGTAGCCGGTCAGCAGGTTCTGGGCGCGCATGTGGTCGACGGGCCCGTCGAAGAAGCCCTGGATCTGATCGGTGTGCAGGTCAACGGTGACGATCCGGTCCGCGCCCGCGGTCTTGAACAAGTCGGCGACCAGCCGTGCCGAGATCGGCTCGCGCCCGCGGTGCTTCTTGTCCTGCCGGGCATACGGGTAGAACGGCACGACCGCGGTGATCCGCTTGGCGCTTCCGCGTTTGAGCGCGTCGATCATGATCAGCTGTTCCATCAGCCACTGATTGACCGGCATCGGGTGTGACTGCAGGACGAAGGCATCGCAGCCGCGGACCGATTCGTCGAACCGCACGAAGATCTCGCCGTTGGCGAAGTCGCGCGCGGACTGAGCGGTGACGTGTACGTCGAGCTCCTTGGCCACCTGTTCGGCCAGCTCGGGGTGCGAGCGGCCGGCGAACAGCATCAGATTCTTGCGGTTATCGGTCCAGTCGTAGCTCATCTGTCGCCCTCGCCGATTCGGATCGGATGGTTACCCAATTGATTGCCTGTGAATGATGCACCTCTGTATGGCTCGCCACTGAATGATAGGTAGCGAATCGCCGCTGCGCTGCTTCCGTGCCGTCATGTTGTCTCCGTCGGCGCCGGGGGTGCCTCCGGATCTGATGCGCGTGCCTTCTCCGCGGCCTCTGCGGCCGCGCTACCGGGCCTTTTACGCGCGACCCAGCCCTCGATATTGCGCTGCTGGCCACCCGACACCGCCAGCGCACCGGGCGGAACGTCCTCGCGCACCACCGTGCCCGCTCCCGTGTAGGCCCCGTCGCCGATGGTGACCGGGGCGACGAACATCGTGTCGGAGCCGGTGCGCACGTGTGAGCCGACCTTGGTGCGTTGTTTGGACGTGCCGTCGTAGTTGACGAAAACGCTGGAAGCGCCAATATTGCTGTGCTCGCCGATGTCGGCGTCACCGACGTAGGTCAGATGCGGCACCTTGGTGCCGGAACCGATCGTGGAGTTCTTAGCTTCGACGAATGCGCCCAGCTTGCCGTCGGCGCCCAGCACAGTGCCGGGCCGCAGGTAGGTGAACGGCCCAACCACGGCGCCGTCACCGATCGACGAGTCGGTGCCGTGGGTCCGCACTACCGCTGCGCCATCACCGACAGCGACACCGGTCAGCGTGGTGTCCGGGCCGATGGTGCAGTGCCCGCCGATGCGGGTGCCGCCGAGCAGCTGCGTCCCGGGCAGGATGACGGTGTCGCGGCCGATGGTCACGTCGATGTCGATCCAGGTGGTCGCCGGGTCGACAATGGTGACACCGGCCAGCTGATGGGCGGAGACGATGCGGCGGTTGAGCTCGGCGGCCAGTTCGGAAAGCTGCACCCGGTTGTTCACGCCGGCCACCAGTGAGCTGTCGTCGACGTGCCTGGCCTGCACCACCTGGCCGTCCTGCCGAACGATGGCGATGACGTCGGTGAGGTACAGCTCCTGTTGTGCGTTGTCGGCGGACAGCCGGCTCAACGCGGATCGCAGCGCGGCGATGTCGAAGGCGTACACGCCGGCGTTGACTTCGCGGATTTCCCGCTGTGACGGCGTCGCGTCAGCCTGCTCGACGATCGCGATCACCTCGTTGTCCTGGGTGCGCAGCGTGCGGCCGTAGCCGGTCGGATCGCTCAGCGTCGTGGTCAGCACGGTGACCGCTGCGCCGTGCGAATTGTGACCGGCCACCAGGTCGGCCAGCGTGTCCGCATCGAGCAGCGGGACGTCGCCGGACGTGACGACAACGACGCCGCGGAAATCGTCGGGCAGCGCCAACAGGCCACACAGCACCGCATGGCCGGTGCCGAGCTGCTGGTCCTGCGTTGCCGTGTCGATCGGGCGCCCAAGAGTTTCGGCCAGTTCACCGATCGCGTCTTCGATGGGCTGGTGATCACGGCCGAGCACCACCACCAGGTGTTGCGGCGCCATCTTGGCGATCGCATGCAGCGAATGTGCCAGCATGCTGCGGCCGGCCAAAGTGTGCAGCACCTTAGGGGTATCCGAGCGCATCCGGGTGCCGGCCCCGGCCGCCAGGACGAGCACCGCTGATTCGCCGCGCGTCGTCATCGAACCTCCTCGCCGCTGGCCGCTGGTTGGCACAGCCGTGCATGTCGGCAAGCCGCCATCTGTCCAGCGTGTCATTATCCGCACGGTCGCCGCAAAGCACGACCGTCATCGCCGATTCGGCAATGGACACCGCGATGGACAATAATCAAGCGGTGGAGCGACGACGAACCGCGCAGGCCAGCCGACCGCCGATGGAAGTGCTCTCGCAGTTGCCGGCGCTGGTATTGCTGGAGCGCATCCCGGTCCCTACGTTGGCGGTCCTGCAGGACGGCACCATCGTGTTCGCGAACACGGCCTTCGCCGGCATGGTCGGCCGCGACGCTGAGGAGGTCGTGGCGCTGAGGTTCCACGACATCTTCCATGGCGCGCTGGAAACGGAATCGGTGCTCTCGGTTGTCGACGGCCTGGCCAACATGGTCGTCGAACTGGTGCACCAGGACGGCTCGACCGTGCGTGCGCTGATGAGCAGGTCAGCGCTACGGCGTGCCGACGATGCGATCGCGCTGGCGACGTTCCAGGACCTCACGGAAGAGCTCTGGGCCAATGAGCACTAGTCGCTGCCAAAGTCAGGACGCGTCGTGCTCGACGTGGCGCAGCGCCTCGCGGGCGAGGAATTCACGGTAGTAGCCCAGCGACGTCTCGGTCACGACGGCGGGGAAGAGTAGCTCCCACATCTCGGTCAGTCGCCGAACGAGATCGGCGCCGTCGGTGGTCGCCTGGCAGATCATCCGGGCGCCGAACGTCGCGCCGATGATCGCTTGGCTGACCGTTTTCGCGTCGAGTTCGGACCGCATATCACCTTCGGCGATCGCCCTGCTGGTCTGCGCAGTCATCGACTCGATCCAGGCTGTGTAGGCCGCACTGGCCGTCTCGTTGAATTTGCCGAACGCGAGAGTCAACTGCTCGGCGGTGCGCACGACCTTGTTGGTGGCGAACAGGTCGGCGGTGACGAACGTACCGTGCAAGATGTTCTCCAGGGCCGGAGAAAACGAGTCCGACATCGTGCTCAATTCGGCGACCACCAAGTTGGCGCCGTCCTCGATGATCGCCGACGCCAGCGATTCCATCGAGTCGAAGTGGTGGTAAAAGGCACCCTTCGTCATCCCGGTGCGTTCGATGATCGCGCCCCGATCGGCGGCCGCAAATCCGACCTCGGTGAACACCTCGACCGCGGCGTCGAGAATCTTTCGCCGTGTGGCTTCCGATCGAACCTGGCGGGCCATCGCCTATTACCTCCGGAGTTCCGGTTGTGCGCTGAGCTTCCGGACCATGGCCATCGCAACAATCCTGACTTGGCAAAATAGCCTAACAGGGCGGTGGGCCGGGTCATCGATCACCGGTTGGCGGTCGACCTCGTGATCACGTAAAACCCGCTAGCGCGGACGTACTCCCGATCGCAATGTTCGTGCGACGTTTGATGAATTGACGGAAGTAATCGATCCGGTCGGGACGCACAAAGCCGGGCAGCGTCAACGCCCAGGCGCTCTCCAGGTCGCGAAGGAATCGCTCGGGTTCGTCCAGGTTGCTGGCCTGGCGCAGTCCCATGTAGATCGACACCAGCAGGCGTCCCACGTCCTGCGGGTCGCAGTCCTCGTATACGTCGGCCTCGCCGATGGCGCGCTGGACGGTTTGCGCGAGGGTGTCGGTCCATGCTTTGAGCGACGTCGCCTGCAGGTCCTCGATCCGACCGATCGACTCGAGCAGGTGCAAAGCCGCCCGGGAAGTGTCGTCGGTGATGTCGCGGACCGCCAGCTGATAGGAGAAATCGATCAGCGTCTCGAGGCCGGAGAATTTTCGTGCCAGCAGGTCGGCGACCGCCTCAGTGGACCGGTTCGTCTGGTCGTCGATGACGGCCAGCGCCAGTGCATGCTTGGACCGGAAGTGGAAATACATTGCGCCCTTGGTCAATTCGGCCTCGGCAAGCACGTCGTCAAGGCCGACTTGGTGGTAAGGAAGCCGCGCGAACTGGCGAGCGGCGGCACGCAGAATCTGCTGGCGGGTGGTATCCGCTCGGGTGTCGGTTGTCTCGGTCATGCTTGATCCACCTAGTAATACTCCGCCGCGATAGTTTGACATCGGGCCCCTAGGTCTCGAGGCGTTGTTTGACAAGCGTAGTTCAACAGCGATCGGCAAGGTGTGATCGACGCGGCACGTAACGGTACGAGCGAGTCGATGTCATTCGGTTTGCGGTCAATGCAAGTTAACAGCGTTTGACCGAGCCTGGCAAGCTGTGAGGACTAATAGTCTGTATAGAGCTATCCATCATCCAAATAGTATGTAATATGCTTGGTATGCGGGTTGTCGGTCTGATGGGATCAAGGCTCGCGCGGCGCGCTGGGAGCGCCTCGGCGCGGCCGGCGTGGTCGGGTGTCGCTAACAGCGCCGGCAGCGCTGGCGCCACTAGTTGCGGCGGAATCTAGATGGCCGAATTCGCGATGTTTCCGCCGGAAATCAATTCCGGGCTGATGTATGCGGGGCCCGGCGCGGGGCCGATGACGGCCGCCTCCGCGGCTTGGGACGCATTGGCGGACGACCTGTACTTGGCGGCGGTCGGCTACGGATCTACGGTCTCAGACCTGACGTCGTCGTGGCTAGGCCCCTCCTCTCTATCGATGGCAAGCGCAGCCGCCACCTTCGTGTCATGGATCACCGCCACCGCCGCGCAGGCTCAGCTATCCGCGGCCCAGGCCACGGCGGCCGTCGCCGCCTACGAGGCTGCGTTCGCCATGACGGTGCCGCCGCCGGTGATTGCGGCCAACCGCGCGTTGCTGCTGGCGCTGGTCGCGACAAATTTCTTCGGTCAGAACACCCCGGCGATCATGGCCACGGAGGCCCACTACGTCGAGATGTGGGCGCAGGACGCCGCGGCGATGTACGGCTACGCCGGCGCGTCATCGGCAGCATCGGCGTTGACGCCATTCACGACGCCGGTGAAAAGCACCAGCCCCACTGGGGTCGCCGGTATGGCCGCCGCTGTGACACAAGCTGCCGGTACCTCAGCCGGCACGGGCGCCCAAGCGGTGGCCCCATTGAGCTCCGCAGCGGTGCCGGGTGCTCTGCCGGGGTTCGCATCTACGGTGGCTTCGTCTTCGACTTCGACGTCGCCGCTCTCCTCCTTGACGACCCTGACGTCGTCGTCCGCAGTAACGTCGGGGACGAGCCTGGTCTCCGGCGCTGCCTCGTCCGTGTCGATGGCTACCTCGGGCGTCTCGATGCTCGGCTCGGCGGCCTCGCTGATGAATACATTTGGTCCGGCAACCGCCACATTTGCCCAGAGCTTCCAGATGTCCGGATCGGTGATGAGCACCGGCGTCGGTTCAGGAGCAGGTGCGTTGGGCTCACCCGGTTACGGCGGTACCGCCGTAACCGCGACCGCGGGCCGGGCAGCGTCGCTCGGATCAATGTCCGTTCCCCAGGGCTGGACCTCCGCAGCGCCCGCATTCAGCCAGGTTCCGTCGGCGTTGCCTGGCGGAGCGCGCGTTACAACGCCGGCCGTGCCGACCAATCCGACGAGCCCGATCGGCGTTCCGCCGGCGAATCCAACGGAGCGGGTGGGCGCCAGTTCGCCCTTGGCTGCCCGCTACAACTTCCGCCCCCCCATGGTGCAACGGCCGGTATACGCCGGTTGAGGCACCCGGGGAAGGTTGCGATGATCCCGAGATACCAAAGGTTCACTCAAAGGCTTAACAACATCCAAAAAGTATGTATAGTTAGGGATATGCTGGTGGACGGTTTGAGTCTCGTGCGCGCTCCGGCGGCGACCTTGGCGTGGCGGGATGTTGCGCAAGCATTCGTACTCGGCTACGAAATCCTCTCGCGGGAGTCGGACTTGCCCACTCCTTCTCTCTACTTGCCGATTCCAGTCGCCACGGCGCATGAGAAGGCGAAGTTGCTCGCGCAGTGCTATCCGTCCCCAGCCGGGCGCGGATGGTTTGACGACGAAGCGTTCGTCGCCTTGATGCGTGTCCGGGGAGTGCAGTGCCGCGCCCGCTATACCGACGCCTTCACGGTCGAGAAGTCCGTGCTGGATTCCGGATCCGATTACTCGGTCAACTAGCGCACGCCAGTACCGGGACGACGAAAGAACAACACAATGCGAGCGCTGGTCAGCGGTTCCGAGGGCAGTTGCGTTCGCCGTGCTGTCCCAACGCTTTTCGGAGGCGGCTTTTTTCGAAGGGAGGGCTCGAGTGAGGTACATGCCCACTGACGTTGCCGGAGTAACGATCATCGATGTCGAACCGGACCGCGACGATCGCGGCTTTTGCTCAAATTTATTCTGCAGCAACGAATTCGCCGAGCACGGACTGCGCTTTAACGTAGCGCAGACGAGCGTTTCCTATAACTACGCCCGAGGGACTTTGCGCGGCATCCACCGTCAGGTTGCTCCGAACGCCGTGGCCACGCTGGTCCGCTGCACCCGAGGCGCCATTGTCGGCGTAGCCGTCGACGTGCGTCCGGACTCGGGCAGCCACGGCAGGCACGTGATGGTTCAGCTGAGTGCCGACAATCGCCGAGCGCTGTTTCTTCCAGCGTACGTTGCGCACGGTTTTCAGACCCTAGCCGACAACACCGAGGTTCTCTATCAGGTCAGCGACGTCTACGACGCCGTCGAGGAGCAGGGATTCCGCTGGAATGACCCAGAATTCGCGATCGAGTGGCCACTAGCGGTCAGCGTCATTTCCGAACAAGACGCCACCTGGCCGTTGCTGGCGTCGGTCAAGACCGTGACGCCGATTGTCGGGACCGGACGAAATGTATCCACGGACGGCACCACCGTAATCGGTAAGCGACGTGCCAGGGCGACTACGAGCCACGACGCGCTCGCATCCGACTATTCACGATCGGTGACGTACAACCGAGAGACCAGGCCCGCATGACTGTCACAAGCATAAAGACCCGCCCCAGCCGAACCGACCGACCGACTGCAGTGGTTCGTCCGGCTCCGGCTCCCACCTTCAAAGGTGCCACTGCGCGGCGCTGGCAGCATCAATACTCGCGACGTTTGCGAATCACCGATGCGTTTATCGTTTGCGCATCGGTAGGGCTCGCCCAGTACATCCGATTCGGCGATTCGCCGCACGATTCGGGTTACCGCGGCCAGGTGTTGACGCTATTCTCCGTTTTATTCGCGGCATTGTGGCTGTCATCGATCGCAACGTTCCGCACCAGGTCGATTCGTGTCATCGGCGACGGAATCGAGGAGTATCGGCGCATCATCGGCGCATCATTTTGGACGTTCGGAATGATTGCGATCGTGAATCTGCTGGCGAAGATATTCCTGGCCCGTGGGTACTTGGCAGTCGCGTTACCGGTGGGCACGATCGGGTTGCTCGTGAGCCGCGCATTGTGGCGTTACTACATCGGCGGCAAGCGAGCCACCGGCAAATATCAGACAATGGTATTGGCTATTGGAGATCGTAAGGCAGTTACTCAGCTTGCGCAGGAACTGACCCGCAATCCTCGAGCCGGCTACGTCGTGGTCGGGGCCGGTATACCCGGGTACGGACCGTCGCGCGGCAAGACCCTTCTTGTCAACGGCCGGGAGGTCCCGATTCTCGGAGACGAGGCGCACGCCGTGGCCGCGATCGGACATTGCGGCGCCGACACCGTCGCGTTGACAGGCACAGAACGTTTTGGTGCACAGGGGCTTAGACAGTTGATGTGGCAGCTGGAGACGATGGATGTCGATCTGGTGGTCGCTCCCGGAGTGATGGATGTCGCGGAAGGTCGACTGGCATTGCGGCCCTTCGCCGGCTTCCCGTTGTTGCATGTGGAAAAACCGCAGTACGAGGGCGCCAAACGATTCCAGAAACGCGCCTTCGATTCTTGCTTCGCGCTGGCCGCCCTGATCGGTACGTCGCCACTACTCATTGCAGCGGCCATCGCTGTCAAACTGTCGAGCAGGGGCCCGGTCTTCTACCCGTCCGAGCGGATCGGTTTGGATGGAAAACCTTTTACCATGCTCAAATTCCGAACGATGGTAGACGGTGCCGACAGCCAAGTTCAGCAGTTGCTGTCTCTCAATGAAAGCCAGGGCGGAGTGTTGTTCAAGATTCGCCAAGACCCCCGCGTCACTCCGGTTGGCAGAATTCTCCGCAGACTCAGCATCGATGAGTTACCGCAATTCATCAATGTGCTCAAGCAGGACATGAGCGTGGTGGGGCCAAGACCGCCGCTGCGACGAGAGGTGATGACATACGACGGTGACGTCAAACGGCGGCTTTTGGTCAAGCCGGGCGTTACCGGGTTATGGCAGGTAAATGGCCGTTCAGACCTTCCGTGGGACGAATCGGTGCGGCTGGACTTGTCTTACGTGGACAACTGGTCGATGGTGAGCGATTTTCTGCTTATCGCCAAGACTCTCAAGGCGGTCGCAGCCAGCGCCGGAGCCTATTGAATGGTCAGGGGTGAGCTCGCTCCAGGTGGCCTCCGAGTCGTTGCTGCCTGGGCAGAAAACGGTCCTGATCGGGGCCGGCGCCACCGTCGTTCTACCGATGGCCAGCACGGCGACAGGTTTCGTCAATTGGCCGATAGTGCCCCCGATGCATCGCCGGCAGCAGATCGCTTAACTCGCGAGTTGGACTGGACCTCCCTGAAACGTCCGGGCCGCGGTGTGCCCCCGCCGCGGTCCGGGCTTGCCCCGCTCGGTGTGACATGAAGGGCGACATCATAGAAAGCGTGCCAGCGGCAGTGGCTCAGTTGCATTGCCGTTTGTGTGATTCGGGTCGACTGCGAAGCGTTTTGGACCTCGGCGCGAGCCCGCCCTGTGACAAGTTCCTCACGCCCGGAGAACTTGATTTGGCAGAACCGAATTTCCCGCTGCACTTGCGGCTATGCGAGGACTGCCTATTGCTACAGATACCGGCGCTTGTCTGGCCGCATGGAGCCTTCACCGAACACGCTTATTTTTCTTCGTTTTCGGACGCCTGGGTCCAGCATGCGAGGGGGTTTGT
>DASXJI010000006.1:0-5971 GCA_036497495.1 Mycobacterium sp. | reverse complement strand
ATGGCGTTCGACGTCATGGTGCCGCTGAAAGGGGTTCTGGAGAACCTCAGCTACGACAACTCGGTACGGGTCGTGGTGCTGACCGGCGCCGGCAACGGCTTCTCGTCGGGTGCCGACCACAAATCGGCCGGCAGCGTTCCACACGTTCAAGACCTCACCCGGCCGACCTACGCGCTGCGCTCCATGCAGATCCTCGACGACGTCATCCTCGCGCTACGGCGGCTACACCAGCCGGTGATCGCCGCGGTCAACGGCGCGGCGATCGGAGGCGGGCTGTGCCTGGCGCTAGCCGCCGACATCCGGGTCGCGTCGCACGGGGCGTACTTCCGGGCCGCGGGGATCAACAACGGACTGACCGCCAGCGAGCTGGGCTTGAGCTATTTGCTGCCGCGGGCCATCGGGTCGTCGCGGGCGTTCGAGATCATGCTGACCGGTCGCGACATCGACGCCCAGGAGGCCGAGCGGATCGGTTTGGTGTCCCGCCAGGTCGCCGGCGACCAACTGCTGGAGACCTGTTACGACATGGCCGAGCGGATCGCCGCGTTCTCGCGGCCGGGCGTCGAGTTGACCAAGCGCACACTATGGAGTGGACTGGACGCCGCTAGCCTGGAAGGGCACATGCAGGCCGAAGGTCTGGGACAGCTCTTCGTTCGCCTGCTCACCGGCAACTTCGAAGAAGCGGTTGCCGCGCGCGCCGAGAAGCGCCCCCCGGTGTTCACCGACGACTAATAAACCCGCGCAAGGAGAGTGACCGTGATCACGGCTACGGACCTCGAGGTCCGCGCAGGAGCGCGCACGTTGCTCTATGCCGACGGCGCGGCGCTGCGGATACAGCCGGGGGACCGGATCGGGCTCGTCGGCCGCAACGGCGCCGGCAAGACGACGACGCTGCGCATCCTTGCCGGCGAGGGGGAGCCGTACGCGGGCACCGTGGCACGCACTGGCGAGATCGGTTATCTGCCGCAGGATCCCAAAGAGGGTGACCTTGACGTCCTTGCGCGCGACCGGGTGCTCTCCGCGCGCGGACTGGACACCCTGCTCACCGATCTGGAAAAGCAGCAGGCCTTGATGGCCGAGGTCGCTGACGACGCCGCCCGCGATCGTGCGATCCGCCGCTACGGCCAACTCGAGGAGCGCTTCGCCGCGCTGGGCGGCTACGGCGCCGAAAGCGAAGCGGGCCGGATCTGCGCGAGTCTCGGATTGCCCGACCGCGTGCTGACCCAGCAGTTGCGCACGCTGTCCGGCGGTCAGCGCCGTCGAGTGGAGTTGGCCCGGATCCTGTTTGCCGCATCCGACACCGGTGCCGGATCGGCGACCACATTGCTGCTCGACGAGCCGACCAACCACCTCGACGCCGATTCGGTGGGCTGGCTCAGGGATTTCCTGCGCAACCACACCGGCGGGTTGGTGGTCATCAGCCACAACGTCGACCTGCTGGCTGACGTGGTCAACCGGGTCTGGTTCCTCGATGCGGTACGTGGCGAAGCCGACGTCTACAACATGGGCTGGCAGAAGTACCTCGACGCTCGCGCCACCGACGAGCAGCGCCGCCGCCGCGAACGTGCCAATGCCGAACGCAAGGCGACAGCTTTGCGCGCCCAAGCGGCAAAGCTCGGCGCCAAAGCCACCAAAGCCGTTGCGGCACAGAATATGCTGCGCCGCGCCGACCGGATGATGGCCGCACTCGACGAAGAGCGGCTGGCCGACAAGGTAGCCCGGATCAAATTCCCCAGCCCCTCGTCGTGCGGACGCACACCGTTGACGGCCTCGGGGCTGACGAAGAATTACGGCTCGCTGGAGATTTTCACCGGAGTGGATCTCGCGATCGATCGAGGCTCGCGGGTGGTCGTGCTCGGGCTCAACGGCGCGGGCAAGACGACGCTGCTGCGGTTACTGGCCGGCGTGGAACAACCCGATGCCGGGTCGATGGAAGCCGGACATGGTTTGAAAATCGGCTATTTCGCGCAGGAGCACGACACCCTCGACGACGCCGCGACGGTGTGGGAGAACATTCGCCACGCCGCGCCGGATTCCGGCGAGCAAGAACTGCGGGGTCTGCTCGGTGCCTTCATGTTCAGCGGCAGCCAGCTCGACCAGCCGGCCGGGACGTTGTCCGGTGGAGAGAAGACCCGGCTGGCGCTCGCCGGCTTGGTGGCTTCGACTGCCAATGTGCTGCTGCTCGACGAGCCGACGAACAACCTCGACCCGGCCTCGCGTGAACAGGTGCTCGATGCATTGCGCAGCTACGCCGGAGCGGTTGTGCTGGTCACGCACGACCCTGGTGCCGCCGAAGCGCTCGACCCGCAGCGCGTCGTGCTGCTGCCGGACGGAACCGAGGACCATTGGTCCGAAGAGTACCGGGACCTCATCGAGTTGGCGTGACCGCTTGGACCCCTAGGTGTAACAGGCGATTTCGTCAAAGCGGCCCGCCAGCCGACCCGGCTTCCTAATCTGTGTGCTTGGGGATCCTGTTGAAGCCGGGGAGGCGCCGATGAGGAAAGCGAAAAAGCCGCGCGATCAGGTGCTGCGCGAATTGCGCCACGCCTACGAGGGCGGGGCCAGCATCCGGACGTTGGTCGCGTCGACCGGTAGGTCGTACGGATCGGTCCATAGCATGCTGCGCGAGTCCGGCACCACGATGCGCAGCCGCGGTGGACCGAACCACCGCACTCGAGTGCGCCAGCCCACCTAGCTCTGCCGCACTGAGCCCTCGACCAGATCGAGGACAGCGGTGAGCAACTGAGTGTCTTCTCCGGAAGCGACCTTGGCCACCAGCCCGTCGAGAACCAGGTCCAGGTAGCACTGCAACACGTCGCTGGGAATATCGTCACGCACCCGCCCCGCCGATTTCTGCCGACGCAGCCGCTCGATTGTCGCCGCCGCCAACTCTGCTGACCGATCAGTCCATTCCTGGTGGAATTCCGGGTCGTGGCGCAGCTTGCGGGCAATCTCCAATCGTGTGGCAAGCCAGTCGAACTGCTCGGGCGCCGCCAGCATGTCGCGCATCACCTGAACCAGACCCTCGCGCGAGGCGACGTCGGCCATCCGCTCGGCATCCTCGTGGGCCAGCTCGAAGAACAGCGTGTCCTTGTCGCGGAAGTGGTGGAATATCGCCCCCCGCGACAACCCGATCGCCTGCTCGAGGCGGCGCACGGTCGCCCCGTCGTAGCCGAACTCGGCGAAGCAGCGGCGGGCGCCGTCAAGGATTTGCCGGCGCCGGGCCGCCAGATGATCCTGGCTAACCTTGGGCACGGCCCGCTAGATCTTCATCTGGCGACCCGCCGCGCCCGGCTTCGCCGCGCTTGCGATCGGCACTAGCTCGACCTGAGCATGTTGCGCAACACGTACTGCAAGATGCCGCCGTTCCGGTAGTAATCGGCCTCACCGGGAGTGTCGATGCGCACCACGGCGTCGAATTCGACTGCCTTACCGCCCTCTTTCGCGGCCTTCACGTGCACGGTCTTCGGCGTCGTGCCGTTGTTCAGCTCTTCGATGCCAGTGATGTCGAACACCTCGGTGCCGTCCAGACCCAGATCGCCGGCCGACTTGCCCTCCGGGAATTGCAGCGGGATCACGCCCATGCCGATCAGGTTGGACCGGTGGATGCGCTCGAACGACTCCGTGATCACGGCGCGAACACCCAACAGCCGGGTGCCCTTGGCCGCCCAGTCGCGTGACGAGCCGGACCCGTACTCCTTGCCGCCCAGGACAACCAGCGGAATATCTTGTGCCGCATAGTTTTGCGCCGCATCGTAGATGAAGGCCTGCGGGGCTTCCCCTTTTTCATCGGACTGGGTGAAGTCGCGAGTATAACCACCCGAGACATCGTCGAGCAGTAGGTTGCGCAACCGGATATTGGCGAATGTGCCGCGGATCATCACCTCGTGGTTGCCGCGTCGTGAGCCGAAGGAGTTGTAGTCCTTGCGCTGAACGCCGTGTTCGTCAAGGTACTGCGCGGCAGGCGTTCCCGGCTTGATGCTGCCGGCGGGGGAAATGTGGTCGGTGGTCACCGAATCGCCGAGCAGCGCCAGCACCCGGGCACCGGTGATGTCGGCGACCGGCTCGGGCTCGGCGGGCATGCCCTCGAAGTAAGGGGGCTTGCGAACATACGTCGAATCGTCGGCCCACTCAAAGGTGTTGCCGCTGGGGGTGGGCAGGTTGCGCCACCGTTCGTCACCCTTGAAAACATCGGCGTAGTTCTTGGTGAACATCTCCTGGTTGATCGCCGACGCGATCGTGTCCGAGACATCCTTCTGCGACGGCCAGATGTCTTTGAGGAAGACGTCGTTGCCGTCTTTGTCGGTGCCCAGCGGGTCCTCGTTGAAGTCGAAGTCCATGGTGCCGGCGAGCGCGTAGGCGATCACCAGCGGCGGCGACGCGAGGTAGTTCATCTTCACGTCGGGGTTGATGCGGCCCTCGAAGTTTCGGTTGCCCGACAGCACCGCGGTCACCGAAAGGTCGTTGTCGTTGATCGCCTTCGAAATCTCTTCGGGCAGTGGGCCGGAGTTGCCGATGCAGGTCGTGCAGCCGTAGCCGACCAGGTAGAAGCCGAGCTTCTCCAGATAGGGCCACAAGCCGGACTTGTTGTAGTAGTCGTTGACCACCTGCGAGCCCGGCGCCATCGTGGTCTTCACCCATGGCTTGGCGGCTAGTCCCTTTTCGACGGCATTGCGCGCCAGCAGCGCCGCCCCCAGCATCACCTCGGGGTTGGAGGTATTGGTGCACGAGGTGACCGCGGCGATCACGACCGCGCCATGGTCGAGCACGAATTCGCCACGTTCATCGGATTTCACGTCTACCGGATTGCTCACCCGGCCCTTCGCATGTGCGGCGGCCGACTGTACTGGGGGCCGGTCGTCGGCGTGTCCGTTGTCCACCTGACCGGGGTCGCTGGCCGGGAACGTCTCGTCGAGCTCCTCGTCCAGCTTGGAGTAGTCCTTCTTGTCCGGGTCGTCTCCGACGTAGCTGGGAATGGTGTTGCGGAACGCGGACTTGGCGTCGGACAACGCGATTCGGTCCTGCGGGCGCTTCGGCCCGGCGATCGACGGCACCACCTCGGACAGGTCGAGCTCGAGGTACTCCGAGAAGGCCGGTTCGTGTTTCGGGTCGTGCCACAGGCCCTGCTCTTTGGCGTAGGCCTCGACCAGTGCCAGCTGCTCGTCGCTGCGGCCGGTGAATTTCAGATACGAGATGGTCTCTTCGTCGATCGGGAAAATCGCTGCGGTGGAACCGAATTCAGGGCTCATGTTGCCCAGGGTGGCACGGTTGGCCAGCGGCACCTCGGCGACACCCTCGCCGTAGAACTCGACGAACTTACCGACGACGCCGTGCTTGCGCAGCATCTCGGTGACGGTCAGCACGACGTCGGTGGCGGTGACGGCCGGCTGGATCTCGCCGGTCAGCTTGAAGCCGACGACCCGGGGAATCAGCATCGACACCGGCTGGCCCAGCATCGCGGCCTCGGCCTCGATGCCTCCCACGCCCCAGCCCAGTACGCCGAGACCGTTGACCATCGTGGTGTGCGAGTCGGTGCCCACGCAGGTGTCGGGATAGGCCACCCCGTCCCGTTCCATCACCACACGTGCCAAGTACTCGATGTTGACCTGGTGCACGATGCCGGTGCCCGGCGGCACCACCTTGAAGTCGTCGAATGCGCCCTGTCCCCAGCGCAGGAACTGGTAGCGCTCCCCGTTGCGTTCGTACTCGATCTCGACGTTGCGCTCGAAGGCGTCGGCGGTGCCGAACAGGTCGGCGATCACCGAGTGGTCGATCACCAGGTCGGCGGGCGCGAGCGGGTTGACCTTCTCGGCGTCACCGCCCAGGTCGCCGATGGCCTCTCGCATGGTGGCCAAGTCGACGATGCACGGCACGCCGGTGAAGTCCTGCATGACCACGCGGGCCGGCGTGTACTGGATTTCGATGCTGGGCTCAGCTTTGGGATCCCACTGGGCGATCGCCTGGATGTGGTCCT
>DASXJI010000005.1:0-4221 GCA_036497495.1 Mycobacterium sp. | reverse complement strand
GGCTACGCCTGGCAGCGCACCGGACGGCTCTGGCCGCTTGTGATCGCGCACGGGCTGATCGACACCGTGGCGTTCGTGGGGTATGCCCTGCTGGTCGGCCACCTGGGGTGGCTGCATTGACCGCGCCTTCTGATCCCGCGTCGGGCAATCGCCCGCGCCGGCGGCCACCACCGCCGGGCACACCGCCGCCTAGGCCGGTGGCGCCCAATCGGCTCAGCACGCGCCAACGTCGCGCACGAGACCGCGTGCCGCTCCGCAAACGAGCTCGCAAACGGGCTTGGGTGCAAGTGGTTTCGCTGAGCCTCGTCATCGCCGTGCTGCTGAGCTGCGCCGCGGCCCTAGGTGGCGCGCTGTGGCTGGAGACCGCTCTGCACCGCCAGACGGTGCTGACGGACTACCCGGGCCGCCCGTCCGCCGGGCCGGGCAGCACCTGGTTGATGGTCGGCTCGGACAGCCGCCAAGCCCTCACCCCCGAGCAGCAGGAGGCGCTGGCGACTGGCGGTGACACCGGCAACGGCCGAACCGACACCATTCTGTTGGTGCACGTGCCCGCGCTCGGGTCCGGCATCCCGACGACGATGGTGTCCATCCCGCGCGACTCCTACGTGCCGATTCCCGGCTATGGCCGCGACAAGATCAACGCGGCGTTCTCGATGGGGGGTGCGCCGTTGCTGGCCCAGACCGTCGAGCAGGCCACCGGTCTGCGGATCGACCACTACGCCGAGATCGGGTTCGGCGGCTTCGCCGGGCTGGTCGACGGCCTGGGCGGGGTCACGGTCTGCCCGACCGCGCCGATCGACGACCCGCTGGCCGGCATCAACCTGCCGGCCGGGTGTCAGAAGCTGGCGGGCCGTGACGCGCTCGGTTACGTCCGCAGCCGGGCCACCCCGCGCGCCGACCTGGACCGGATGGTCGACCAGCGGCAGTTCATGGCGGCGCTGCTGCATCGTGCCGCCAGCCCGGCGGTCTGGCTCAACCCGTGGCGGTGGTACTCGGTGCCGCACGCGGCGATCGACGCGTTGGCCGTCGACCACGACGACCACGTCTGGGACCTGGCCCGGTTGGCATGGGCGTTGCACCGGTCGACGATGACGTTGACCGTGCCGATCGGCCAACTCACCGGCAGCGACGCCGGCTCGGTGGTGGTGTGGGATCACCAGAAGGCCGCCGCGCTGTTCGAAGCACTGGCCGCCGACCAGCCAGTGCCGTCGACCGTTATCGGCGACCAACCATAGGCCGCCTGTGACTAGTGGGGGTCGGCGCCGGTGAGGCCGTCTTCCAGCCAGGCTTTGGCGCGGCCGGGATGGTTGGTGGCCAACCAGGCCACTCCCACGTCTCGGCAGAATCGGACGTCCTCGTAGTCGTCGGGCGTCCAGCAGTACAGCGCCCGACCCTGCGCGGCGGCTTGGTCGACGAGCTCGGGGTGTTCGCGCAGGGTGGCGATCGACGGCCCCACGGCGGTGGCCCCGATCGTGCTGGCCGCTCTGCTGGCCAGGTACCGATGGCTCCTGCCGAGTAACACCGTCGGTAGCAGCGGTGCCGCGCGCCGAACCCGCCACAGCGCCGCCGCGGAGAACGACATCACCACTGCCCGGGATCGATCGGCGGATGCCGGCGCTGCGATGCCGTAGCGGTGCAACAGCGCCAGCACTTTGCTTTCCACCAGTGCGCCGTAGCGGACCGGATGCTTAGTCTCGACGAAGAGCTTCACCGGCCGCTTCCAGTCCAGCACCAGCGAGACCAGCGCGTCCAACGTCAGCAGACCGGTATCGCCGTGGGTGCCGTCGGCGCGCCAACCGCCGTGCCACGAACCGAATTCCAGCTCACGAAGCTGTGCCAGGGTCATCATGCTGACCAGACCGGCGCCGCTGGACGTCCGGTCGAGCTTGCGGTCGTGCACGCAGACCAGGTGCCCGTCGCGGGTGAGCCGCACGTCGCACTCCACGCCGTCGGCGCCCTCCCGCAGCGCGAGATCGTAAGCGGCAAGGGTGTGTTCCGGCAGCGAGCCCGAGGCGCCGCGATGGGCCACCACGAACGGGTGCCGAGAGACCACCTCCTCGGCCCACGTCATGTCCCTATGCTGCCGGTTCTTCACCCGGCAACTCAAGCGCTGCAGCAGATTCCGTGTCGACGAGTTCGTCATCGGCAACCACGACCCAACGGTGGGCGGGCCGTTCGACCGGCTTTGCCTCGAATCCTTCGAAGACTTTCGCGGTCGCCAGCACTGCGACCAGTGCCAGCAGATACGCGACGATCATCGCGACCGTGTTGTTGGCAATTCCCTGCGAGTCCTGCGCGCCGCTGGTGACCGACGCGAAGACCGACGTCACGGTGCTCAGCAGCCACAGCAGCCACCAGCCCCAGATCACGTGGCGCAAGCGGGCGTACTGGTCCTCGGTTTTGGCCAGCTCGATGACATAGACGAGCGACCAGACTCCCGCCACCAGGGGCAGACAACAGAACCCGACACAGGCCGCCATCAACGCCCAGCTGGCCGAGTGCCCCGTTGTCGCCGCGACAACGGCGAGCGTGATGGCCAGCGCCATCGCCGCCGACGGCGGCAGCAGCGTGCCGGCCCACAACGCCCGGCGCGACCGGGATTCCGGCCGGCCGGCGTGCTCGAAGGCCGCGGCGCGGCGGGCGATCAACCATCGCGTCAGCACCACCGCGCAGTTCATCACCGCCGCTATGGCGGCCAGGCTGGCCAACACACTCAACAGCGCCGCTGCGTCCGCCACCACCCAGTTCAGCAGGGTGTTGCGGTTGATGACCAGCAGCAGATACCGCACCAGATGCACTACCGCGACCGCCCCCAGCGCGACCGCGGAGATGAAGAACGCCGTACGCACCCGCTCGGCCGGCGGCGCCTGCCGCCGAGCCCGATTCGGCCCGGCGTCTTGATCAACCCGGTCCAGCAGACCCCAGCGGGGTATCGAGAGGTACCGCGGGGTCGGACCCAGCGGACGGCGACGACGACGGGGTGCAGGTGGCGGACCCGGACGCACCGCAATCCATCGGTAGCCCAGGGGTAGCCGCGGCGCCGTTTTACGGCCGGGGCCCCAACCCGGAGCGGCGGTCGGCGCCGGGGGTGCCCCGGTTGCCGACGGCGGCAACAACGTGCCGTTGCAGCGCGGACACCACGAGCGTTGCTTGTCGCGGACATTCCACCGTGTGCCGCACTGGGAGCACACTTGGATCATTGGCGCCGCTCCTCACCATTGCTGCGCACTGCATCGTCGCCGACGCGGATCATGCGATCAGACTAACCGGGCGGTCGAAATAGGCTGCTAGCGGCGACAGCGGTCCGGTCAGACGGTTCCGGGCCCGCCATCGGCGGCGATCACCCGGCGACCCGCTTCGGCCCACGCCAGCATTCCGCCGTTGACATTGATCGGCTCGTACCCGTGGTGGGCCAGCAGTTGGGCGACCTTGGCCGAGCGCCCGCCGGCCTTGCAGATCACATACAGCGTGGACGACCGATCGATCTCGTCGAGCCGGGCCGGCACCTCACCCATCGGGATGTGCCGGGCGTCCGCGGCGTGGCCACGATTCCACTCGTCGTTTTCCCGCACGTCCAGCAACACCGAGCCAGTTCCGAACTCGGCGGGCAGGTCGTTGATGGTTGTCTGTGCGATTGACGGTTCTGCATCCACGGTGTTGATCTTGGCATGCGTGGAATGGCACCGCGAAGGCCAGCGTCCAGCAATCAACGAGTATCCACAGTTTCCACAGGTTTATCCACAGGGCGACTCCACGCGCTGACACGCAAGCATGCGCGGTCACACGGCCGAGGCGGGCCCCCGGCTGTGGATAACCCGTGTCCGTTACCGGTTCGTGATCGACAGCCCAGCCCCGCGTTCAGCGAATTCTTAGCCGATCTCACGGGTCCGCCATACTCGCCGCTATGGCGGAAGTCACAGCGGGTCTGCGCGCGTCGCTGTGTTCGGCCGGAATCGCGAGCACGGTTATTCGGCACGCGGAAAACAACTCCGCCAGCAACAAGACGCTGGTCAGCGCGCCGTGGTCGGCTCAATTTCGCAGGGGTTACATAAGGGGCTATGATCGCCATCACTGAAATTGTTTGTGACTCATCTCACTGGGGGACAGTTTGGACAGGCAGGCCGGGATCATTCGATGACCACGCAACCGATCGGACCACAGTCGGCGAGTTCTTCGACGCACTGGTACAAGACGTCTGCGACGTGTAATCGCTCCTACTTG
>DASXJI010000004.1:0-8235 GCA_036497495.1 Mycobacterium sp. | reverse complement strand
ACTGTCGTTATCGTCGCGCTGTGGATGCTCTGGTACAACTCGGGGCAACACAAGCTCCAGCGATGTGTCAAAGCTCAGTCGGATCACTATTACTCAACCAGCGAAGGCCAGGAACTGCACCGGCACGGTACGGATCCGCCCGCTGACCTGTTCGTCTTGGAATGTAATCAAATGGGTATCAACTGACGGGTCGGGCCGTCACCGGTCCGCCAGCAGGACGCGCGCAACCCACTCGACGCGACTCAGTGATTCCTCCAACGTCATCATGCCGGCGAGCACCCCGGCAAGCGAGCTGCTCAACGCGGCGTTCAGTCCGAACGTGACGTTCGGAATATCCTCCGCTGCAATGCCTTCCAGGAGCCGATTGAACATTTCGGTATTCGTGCGATTCATCTGATCGATCGTTGCCCTGGCTTCGGAGTCGGTCGATGTCGTCGTATGGAACATCAGCGCGGTCATATTGGGGTTGCGGTGGAACGCCCGCTGGGCACGTCGTAGGTAATCCAGGATGCCTGGCAGTGGGTCCTGATCGCTCCGGCCTGCGCGCGATGCGAGGATGCGCCGGGTGAGTCGCTTCTGCCAGTCCTCGAGCGCGGCCGCGAGTAGGTAGTCCTTCGAGTTGAAGTAGCGATAGACGGTGGCCAGCGCGACTCCGGAGCGCTTGGCGACGTCACGCATTTGCACCGCTTCGGCGCCGACGTCGGCAATCAGTTCGATGACGGCTTCGATGATCTTCGCCCGCCGGATGAGCTGGCGGCTGGTCATATCCGTCAGCGGAACGACGGCGGAGCCAGGCTGCGTCATGGGAGTGTTGACGGCGCCACCTCCGGCTCGGACCCAACTAGAAACAGAACCTTTTTCTCGCTTAGTGCCCCGTTCGCGAGGCACTAAACCATATTAGACCAGTTGAGAGCCCAACCCAACATTGACTTTAGTAGAACCGTGTTTCAGTATGGACTAGCGGGACCGTTCTCGCGGCACATCATTGCGATCGGAGGACTCATGCCCGGACCGGTGGGACTACCGGTGATCGACACCATGATCGGGTTTCCGCACGAGGGCTCCGCCCAGTACGACTTCATCCGCAAACAGACCAAAGACCGGGAATCGAAGGAAGATTTCGAATTTCCGGTCGAGTACATGTTCAAAGACGTGCCGCAGGGACTGTCGACCGACGACCCAGTTTCGCTGGTGTTGCAGCAGATGGACCGATTCGGTATCGAAAAGGCGATGATCGGCGTCGGTGAGGACTCCGCGCAGCAGGCGCTCAAGATGTTCCCGGACCGCTTCGTGCCCTCCGGCGCGCTCGTCGATCCCAACGACGTGATGGGTTCCGTCAACGCAATTCGTCGCGAGTACGAGCAGCTCGGGATCCGCGCCACGTCGGTATTCCCTGCGGGAACCTTTCCGCAGGTCCCCATCGACGATCCGAAGATGTACCCCATTTACGCTACCTGTGTCGAACTCGGCATTCCGATCTTCGTGTGCGCCGGTGTTCCTGGTCCGCGGGTTCCCTTTGCGCCGCAGGAAGTCTCACGAATCGACGTCGTGATGTTCGACTTTCCCGATCTGGTGTTCGTCACCCGTCATGGTTGCGAGCCGTGGGAGGACCTCGCCGTCAAGCTGATGCTGAAGTGGCCTAACCTGTACTACTCGACGTCGGCGTTCGCCCCCAAGTACTACCCGAAGGCCATCATCGACTACGCGAATTCCCGCGGTGCTGAGAAGATCTTGTACGCCGGTTACTTTCCGATGGGACTGTCACTTGAACGGATCTTCAGCGACATGCCCAACGTCCCCCTGAAGGCCGAGGTGTGGCCGAAGTTCCTGTACGGCAACGCCGCCCGTATTCTGGGGCTCGAAGGCTGACGACCTATGGCACTGGCGATCACCGTCGAGCAGGAGCAGCTCGTTGACGCGGTCAGCCGCTTCGCCGCGCGGCATGCGCCGATCGACAAGACCCGTGCCGCATTCGGTTCGATCGCGGCTGGCGAATTGCCCTCCTGGTGGCCGGAATTCGTCGACAGTGGCTTTCACGCGGTGCACCTTCCAGCGCACGTCGGCGGCCAAGACGGCACCCTGGCCGACATGGCCTGTGTGGTCGAGGCAGCCGCCGCTGCGTTGTTGCCCGGTCCGCTGCTGAGCACGGTAACTGCGAGCGCAGTGGCAGGTTTGGGAGATGCGTCGGCCAAGCCGCTCCTGACCGATCTCGCCTCAGGCGCGACGGCGGTCGTCATCCTGCCCGAACATGGCGACATTCATGCGGTGCGCGACGGAGCCTTGTGGCGGCTCAACGGGTTGTCGGGATCGGTGTTGGGAATCTGTGCGGCGCAACATATTCTGCTGGCTGCCCGCACCGGCGACGGCAGCGAACGATGGTTTGTGGCCACACCGGGCCCGGGCCTGACGATCGAATCGCAAGAAGGCACCGACCTATGCACCGACGTGGGCATTGTGAAACTCGCCGATCACGTCCTTCCAGACGCCGCGGAAATATCGGGTGTCTCCACCGCGCGGGCCCGGTGCGTCGTGGTGGCCCTCGCCGCATGTGCAGCCGCCGGGGCCGTGCGCCGTTGCGCCGATACCGCGACCGAATACATCCGCACGCGTGAGCAGTTCGGCAGACCCGTCGGAGCCTTTCAGGCCCTGCAACACAAGGCTGCGACGCTGCTGGTGAATTCCGAACTGGCCGCGTCGTCGGCCTGGGATGCGGTCCGGGCAGCAGAGGAGTCCATCGAGCAGAACCGTCTGGCGGCCGCGTCGGCCGCTGTGATGGCGGTCGGCGCGGCCCCTGACCTGGTGCTCGATGGTCTGCTGATGTTCGGCGCGATCGGCTACACGTGGGAGCACGACACGCACTTGTACTGGCGGCGCGCCACTAGCTTGGCCGCGTCGTTGGGTCCGATGACCCGTTGGACCCGGGAAGTAGGGGAGTTGGCTTGCACGCTCAAGCGCTCCACCACAATCAACCTGGGTGACGTCGAGTCCGAGTTCCGGGCCCGCGTGGCGGCCACGCTGGACGAGGCACTGAGTCTGTCCAACCAGCACTATTCCGGCGACGTCAGGACCCCCGGCCTTGCCATCGGCCCGCAACGGGACCTGCTGGCACGGGAAGGGTTGGTGGCGCCAAATCTTCCCGCGCCGTGGGGTCTCGGCGCTTCGGCGGTGCAGCAGGTGATCATTACCGACGAGTTCGGCAAACGCCCCGAGTTGATCAGACCATCGCTCGGTATCGCGGAGTGGATCCTGCCGACGATCCTCAGCAATGGATCGGATCTTCAACGCGAGCGCTTCGCGTCGCCGATCCTGCGCGGCGTACAGCCATGGTGCCAATTGTTCAGCGAACCCGGTGCCGGCTCGGACCTGGCGTCGCTGTCGACCCGGGCCACCCAGGTCGACGGGGGATGGTTGGTCAACGGGCACAAGATCTGGACGTCGTTAGCGGACCAGGCTCAGTTCGGAGCACTGCTGGCCCGAACGGATCCCGACGCGAAGAAGCACCGCGGCATCGGCTACTTCCTCGTCGACATGACGTCACCCGGTGTCGAGGTCTCGCCGATCAAACAGGCCAGCGGACGCTTCGAGTTCAACGAGGTGTTCCTGACCGACGTGTTCGTGCCCGACGACATGCTCGTCGGTAAACCTGACGACGGGTGGAGCCTGGCGGTATCGACCATGGCGGTCGAACGAACGGCTATCGGGAACTACGTCAGCATCGACCGGGCAGATGCGCTTCGCAGGGTGGCCGAAGTAGCCGGCTCGGAGCAGGATGCCGCGTTGCGGGCGCTGGGCGAGATCGAGTCCTATGGCACCGCAATCAAAGCACTCGTGCTGCGCGAAACCCTTCGACTGGTGGAGGGCCAGGGACCCGGACCGACCTCCAGCATCGCCAAGTACGCGATGGTCACCTTGTTGCGGCGCGCATGGACTGCCACTCTCGGCCTGACCGGCCGCGTCGCGATGCTGCAGAAGTCCGAACCGGCAGTCATCCAGCCGTATTTCGACGCACCCGCCGAACTGATCGGCGGCGGAACCCCCGAGATCCAGCTGACGGTCATCGCATCGATGGTCCTCGGCTTACCGCGCAACTGAACCATCGCTACAGAAAGGGCACTCGCGATGAGGACACCGCTTCCCTTCCAGTTCTTCGACTGCGACAACCACTATTACGAAGCCCTCGACGCGTTCACCCGTCACATCGAGTCGCCCTACAAGAAGCGGGCGATCCAGTGGGCCCAACTCGACGGCAAGCAACGTCTCCTCGTTGGTGGCAGGGTCAACAGGTTTATTCCGAATCCGACGTTCGACCCGGTGGGCAAGCCCGGCGCGCTCGACGAGTACTTCCGTGGCCGCAACCCCAGAGGCGCTGATCTGAATGCACTTTTCGGCGACTTGGAGCCGATCCCGCCGGCGTATCGAGACCGCGACGCGCGGCTCGCCTTGATGGACGAACAGGGCATGGCCGGCTGCATCCTGTTGCCGACTCTGGGGGTCGGGATGGAGCAGGCTCTCTTGCCGGACCTGGACGCCACCGTTGCGACCTTCCAGGCGTTCAACCGCTGGATGGATGAGGACTGGGGATTCGCCTACCAGGAAAGGGTTTTCGCCGCGCCCTACATCACCTTGTGCAAGCCGGACGATGCGGTCCGCGAGCTCGAGTGGGCGCTGGAACGCGATGCACGCTTCATCGTCATGATCCCCGGCCCTATCACGACCGCGGTCGGAATGCGCCCACCCGGTGATCCAATGTTCGACGACTTCTGGCGACTGGTAAATGATTCCGGCATCACACTGTGTTACCACTCCGGTGAGACGTATTACTCGAAATTCATGCCGGCGTGGGGTGAATCGGACTACATGATGTCCTTCCAGGCGCTACTTGGCTTTCGGAGCCTGTTCTCCGGTAACGCACTGCAGGACACGTTCGCCAACCACTTGCACAACGGGCTGTTCCTGCGCTTCCCCAATCTACGGATGGCTTCCATCGAGAGCGGCTCGGATTGGGTGTTCCATCTCTTCGAAAAGCTGACCAAGTCCTTTGGCCAGATCCCGCAGATCTATCAGGAAGACCCGCGGGAGACATTCAAGCGCCATGTCTGGGTGTCGCCGTTCTACGAGGACGAACTGGCGGGCCTGCTGAAACTGCTGGGGGACACCCAAATCATCATGGGTTCGGATTTCCCCCACGTCGAAGGCCTCGCTGATCCCGCGACCTATATCAAGGACTTGGAGAACTTCGACTACACCCCCGAGCAGTGTCGAACTATCATGCGCGACAACGGCCTCCAGCTCTCGATCCGCCGGCCGGTGTGATCACTCTCTGTGAACGTCAGCAAATCTTGTCGACCAGTGGCTGGCGTGAGTAAGGGCATCATGACGGAACCGCAACTGCCGCAGGGGTTCGATTTCACCGATCCCGACGTGTACGCCGCCCGCCTCCCGACCGAGGAATTGCGTCAGTTGCGACAGGCCGCGCCGGTCTGGTGGAACGAACAACCCGCCGGCGTGGGAGGTTTCACCGACAGCGGCTACTGGGTGGTGAGCAGGCACCACGATATCCGTGAGGTGTCGCGGCGCAGCGATCTGTTCTCCAGCGCTCAGAACTGCATCGTGCCTCGGTACGTCGACCAGGAGACCGCACGCGGGCAGATCGAGGCCGGGCGATTCTCGATGATCAACATGGATGCTCCGCAGCACACCCGAATGCGCAAGATCGTGTCACGGGGCTTCACGCCGCGCGCGGTGGATCGGCTGCGTCAGGATCTGGCACAGCGAGCTCGTCGCATCGTGGCGGATGCAGCCGCAGCCGGGAGCGGAGATTTCGTGGCACAGGTGGCCAGCGAGCTGCCGCTGCAGGCGATGGCCGGACTTCTCGGGGTCCCCTTCGAAGACCGATCGAAGCTGTTTCACTGGACCAACGAGATGGTAGGCGACGAGGACCCCGAGTTCGCCGGGTCCATGGCGCTCGAATCAGCAGGCGAATTGATGTTCTACGGCATGCAACTCGCCGCTGATAAGGCAGACCATCCCGCCGATGACATCGTCACCCAGCTGATTACGGCCGATGTCGACGGCCACAAGCTCTCCGATGAGGAGTTCGGGCTGTTCATGGTGACGTTGACGGTCGCCGGCAATGAAACGACCCGCAACTCGATCACTCAAGGGATGATGGCGTTCCTCGACAACCCGGAACAGTGGGCGACGTTCAAGGAGCGACGGCCGCCGACGGCCGCCGATGAGATCATCCGCTGGGCAACACCGATCACGGCGTTCCAGCGCACCGCACTGTGCGATACCGAACTCGGCGGCGCGCCGATCAAGCAGGGCCAGCGGCTTGCGCTGTTCTACCGATCGGCGAACTTCGACGAAGACGTGTTCGGCGACCCCTTCTCGTTCAACGTGCTGCGAGATCCCAATCCGCACTTGAGTTTCGGCGGCACCGGCGCCCACTACTGCCTGGGGGCCAACCTTGCCAGAATGACGGTCGGGGTGATGTTCGACGCGATCGCTGATCTCGCGCCCGACCTCACGTCGTTGACCACTCCGGAGCGATTGCGGTCGGGTTGGCTAAACGGGATCAAGCACTGGCAGGTGGACTACACCGGAACCTGTCCGGTGACCCACTGAGTCAACCGCATACCGCCTGACTATTTCGTCTGCGTGACAAGTCGGGGTCGACTCTGTTGCGCTTTCATCAGAAGTAGGTGACTCCGCTTGCGGCGCATCGTAGTTGGTACTTTATCTCAACGCCTCCGGTGGCGCTTTCCAGCATTGTGGCCGATAGTCATATGAAGTGTGAACCGTAGGTGTCAGCGGGAGTAGGAGTGGTTATGTCTGTCATGATCGACCCCGCTGCCCCGCAGAAAAACAGACCGGCTGCTGCGCAAGATGGTGAGAGCTTTCAATTCCACCGTGAAATCATCGTCTGCGGTGACGACCCGCTGGCGAACACGATCATTGACGAACTGCGGGGGGCCGGCGCCCGGATCATCCGGATCACCTCCGCCGCCGATCTACTGGGCGCCGGGGTGCATCGCGCGCGGGCGGTGGTCTGCGCTGGGCCCAATGACGCGGTGAATCTCGAAATCGCCTTATTGGCAAGGCGATTCAGCCCGAATGTTCGCGTGGTGGCGCGGCTGGCTGACAACGTGCTGCGCGACGCGGTTGCTGCCGTCAGCGGCCCCGGTGCGATCTTGAACGTCGCCGACCTTGCGGCACCATCCGTCGTCGAGGCGGTCCTGTCGCGTAACGCGCACCAGTTCGCTACCGCCGGTGTCGAATTCATCATCTGGGGGTCCGAGGTCCCGAAGGACGGGACGCTGCGCGACATCTATAAAGACTTGGCGCCGGTGGTGGTGGTCCATGGTAAGAATTCGCCTACCCCCGGCGAGGTGGTGCCGTGTCCGGGGCGGGACCTAGAGGTGTTCAAGGGCGACTGGACCTCGATGATCGGTCCGAAGGACGAGATGGAAGCCCGCGGAATCTCGGTGCCGCCCTCGACCGCGACCCGCTCTCGCCACTCCAAGGTGCGACGCGCCATCGATGCCGTGCGCGCCATGCGTGAGGACGCCAACCCGCTGCTCTTCCCCTCGGCGATATTCACCCTGGTGCTGATTTTGGGTGCGACAACCATGGTGCGTTTCACCTACGTCAACCCGCGAATGTCATGGCTGGATGCGTTGTACTTCACCTCCGAGACGATCACCAGCGTTGGCTTCGGCGACTTCAGTTTTGCGGCACAGTCCGGTGTGTTGCGGTGGTTCGCTATCGGACTGATGTTCGGTGGCGTGACCATTACCGCGATCCTCGTCGCGCTCATCTCGGACCTGCTGCTGTCGCGCCGCTTCGTCCATTCGGCCGGTCTGCGACGGGCCCGCCACATGCGCGATCACATCATCGTCGTCGGCCTGGGCTCAACGGGCATTCGCGTCGTCCGTGATCTCGCTGCTGCCGGATATGACGTGGTCGTGATCGAGCAGGACGAGAACAACCGCCTGCTGTCGACGGTAGCCAAACTCGACGTGCCGGTAATTTTCGGAGACTCCACAATGCGCCAGACGCTGGAATCGGCGCAGGTCGGTCGCGCCCGCGGCATAGCGGTGATGACCCAGGACGACATGGAGAACATCCGGACCGGCATCGTCCTGCTGAAAATCCTGGGATCCGATACCAAGGTGCCGATTGTGCTGCGTGTGCAAGGCCGCACGCTGAGCGCCGCGGTGAACCAGCAGTTCG
>DASXJI010000003.1:0-11224 GCA_036497495.1 Mycobacterium sp. | reverse complement strand
CGGTAAGACACATCTTCACCGACCGCAACGACCTCTCCGGCGAGCTCGCTGCCCGGAGTGAACGGCACCGGAGCCTTGACCTGATACTTGCCTTCGATCATCAGCACGTCGGGGAAGTTGACCGCCGCCGCATGTACCCGCACCACCAACTGGCCCGGTGCCGGCACCGGATCGGCGACCTCGTCGATGACCAGGTCTTCGGGCGGTCCGTAAGCGTGGCAGACAACGGCACGCATCAGCGCACTCCCAACCCGCGCAAACAGAACTTCACCAAATGATCGACATCGGCCGCGGCGGGCCGCTGCGCGGAATCCAGGTAGCGGCGCATGGCCGACACCGTACAAAGGAAGACAGCATCGGCGTCGCGGTGAGCATCATGGCTGCCGAGTGCGGCGACCGGCTCGATCAGCAGGTCGCGCATCGGCCGCATGATTGCGTCGTCTGCGGCCCGCCAATCGGTGGCGACCGAAACCTGGCCCGCGGCAGCACGACTCATGCTGATCAGGTGCGGGTCGGCAACTTGGGCGAGGGCGCCCTCGATCCAGCGCCGCACCTGACCGGCCGGTGTGCGCTCCTTGGTCATCTGGTGCTGCAGGTAGGAGACGACGATGGCGACGCCCCGTTCCATCACCGCGAGGATCACGTCGTCTTTGCCGGCGAAGTAGCGGTAGAACGCCTTGTTCGACGACCCGGCCTCGCTGACGATGTCGCTGACCCGCGGCGGTTCGGGCGCCACCCGCTCCATCACCCGAACGGCGGCGGCCAGGATGCGTTCGACTTCCTCGGTAGCCTCCCGCTGACGGTCGTCGAGCGCACGGTCGACGGCCGCGCTGACCCGGCTACCGCTGGCTGGGCTAGTGGGCAACGGGCTCACCGTATTTGGCGCGGACCGCCTCGCGGCGGACGTCCAGCATCTCGCTGGGCCACTCCCCGCTCTCGGCCTCGACGTTCTTGAGCAGCATCCGGGCCAGGTTGACCTTGTGTGCCTCAGTCGGCCCGTCGGCAAGGCCGAGCGCGATCCCGCCCAGCAGAACGTTGACCAGCGGCATCTGATCGGTGAGCCCGAGGGCGCCGTGCACCTGAATTGCCCGCAGTGCAATCGATTTCAGCACCTGGGACGCCAGAATCTTGCACGTCGCGATCTCGGCGCGGGCGCCGTGCTCGTCACCGCTGTCGATCAGCCATGCGGCGTGCAACACGGTCAACCGGAAGGGCGCCAGCTCGGTATAGGAGTCGGCGACGAACTGCTGTACCAACTGCTTGTCGGCCAGCAAAGTACCTTGTGTGAAGCGGCTTTTCGCGCGGCGGGCCATCATCTCAACGGTGCGCTGCGCCATCCCGATCGAGCGCATCGCATGATGCAGTCGGCCACCGGCCAGACGGGTTTGCAAGATCAGGAAGCCCTGGCCGGCCTCGCCGAGCAACGCGGTCGACGGCACCCGCACGTCGTCGTAGTGGACCAGCGAGTGGCCCGGCTCGTGTGGGTCGGCGCCGACCAGGTGGTGGTTCGCCTCGATCTTGAGGCCCGGGGTGTCGGCCGGGATCAGGAATGTCGAAGCGCCGTGATGCACCGCCACGTCGGGATTGGTGATCGCGACGACGATGAAGAAGGAGGCGACGGACGCGTTGCTGGAGAAGTACTTTCGACCGGTGATCACCCAGTCGTCGCCGTCGCGGACCGCACGGGTGGTGAAGACGCGCGGGTCGGCTCCGCCCTGCGGTTCGGTCATCGAGAAGCAGGAGAAGATTTCACCGGACAGCAGGCCCGACAGGTAGCGGTCCTTCTGATCCTGGGTGCCGAAGCGGGCGATGATCTCCGCGTTGCCGGTATCAGGTGCCTGGGTTCCGAACACGATCGGGGCCCACGGGCTGCGGCCCAGGATCTCGTTGATCAGCGTCAGCTTGACCGCACCGAAGCCCTGCCCGCCGAGTTCGGGACCGAGGTGCGGCGCCCACAGCCCTTGGTCGCGGACCTGCTGTTTGAGCGGGTCGACGATTTTGCGGCGCTCGTCGTTCAGCGGCAAGAACTCACAGCCGCCGAACATCACCTCCAGCGGCTCGACCTCTTCGCGGACGAACTCGCGGATCCAGTCGAGCTTCTTCGCGAACTCGGGTTCGGTAGAGAAGTCCCATGCCATTTCGATTACTCCTCGGTGTTAGTTGGCGGCGACCCGCTGCGCCCGGCTGCGGCGCGCCTGCGATCGCCAGGGTGTCAGGGGATTCCGCCGTCGGCCCGCACAATCGAGCCGGTGGTGAAGCTCGATGCATCCGAGGCCAAAAACAATGCGGCGCCGACGATTTCGGCGGGATCGCCGGCGCGCTGCAGCGACAGGCCGCCGAACGGGTTGTGCGCTGCCCGGTCCAGATTCCACGACTTGCTGACGTCGGTGAGGAAGGGGCCGGCCATCAAGGTGTTGACCCGGACCTTCGGCCCGAGTGCGCGCGCAAAGCCCTCGGTCATCGCGTTGAGTCCGGCCTTCGATGACGCGTAGGGGATGATGTCGGGTGTCGGGCGCAGCGAACCCGCGGTGCTGACGTTGATGATCGACCCGCGGCCGGCCGCAATCATCCGCGCACCGACCAATGCGGACAACCGAAACGGGCCTTTGAGGTTGAGATTGACCACCGCGTCGAACAACTTCTCGGTGACATCGGTCAGGCTGTCGTACACCGGTGACATGCCCGCGTTGTTGATCAACGTGTCGACCTTGCCGAACCGTTCGTAGCTGGCCTCGACGAGCCCGTCGAGCTCATTCCAGCGGCCCACATGCACCTGGTACGGCATCGCAGCGCGACCGGTCTCGCTTTCGATCTGCTCGGCGACGGCGACGCAGTTCTCCATCTTCCGGCTGGCGATCACCACGTCAGCGCCGCATCGCGCGACACCGAACGCCATTTCCCGGCCCAGCCCACGGCTGCCGCCGGTGATCAGGATCGTCTGGCCGGTCAGGTCGAAAAGCTGCTCGGCGTAACTCATTTGAGTGATCCGGCCAGCCCGGCTGCGGTGGTGATCAGTTGCGGGACCATCGCCCCGAACGCGTCTTGGATCTTCGGGTCGACCTTGCCGCTACGCACCCCGGCAGCGTAGGTCTTCTCCAGCACTATGCCGAGCTTCCAGTTGGCCAGCACCAGGTAGTAGTCGATGTTCTCGATGGACAGCCCGCTGACCTGCTCGTAGCGCTCAAGCAACTCGCTGCGCGTCGGCATCCCGGCCATGTCGAGATAAAACCCGTCTTCCTTGGGGTTTTCGCCGTCGTAGCCCAGCAGGCACCAGGCCAAGTCGAGCAGCGGGTCGCCGACCGTGGTCATCTCCCAGTCCACGATCGCGGCGAGTCGCGCCGGCCCGCCGTGGGCGAACATGACGTTGGCGAATTGGTAGTCGCCGTGCATGATGCCCGGCTTGTAGTGCGCGGGCCGGTTGCGGCGCAACCAATCTGCGGCCTCGTCGAGACCGGGAAGCTCACGCACCTGGTAGCTGTCGAGGAAGGCCAGCCACCGGTCGACCTGCCGCTCGTGGAATCCGTCAGGGCGGCCAAAGCCGTCCAGCCCTTGCGCCTGCCAGTCCACCCGGCCCAGCTTGGCCGCACCCTCGACGAGCTCGAACGCCAGGCCGCGCCGCGCCTCCAGATCGTCGTCGAACGGCGCCTCCCAGCCGCCGTCCATCGGACTCCAGCCGTCGATCGCCTGCATCACGTAGAACGGCATGCCGAGCAGATCGCCGGCGTCGTCGGCGGCGATCAGCTCGGCATGTGGCACATCGGTCCCGCCCAACGCGCGGACCAGTCGGATCTCGCGCAGCAGCCCGTCGATCCGGGCCGCATCGGCGCGGGGGCCGGGCATGCGCAGCACCATCCGATGGTCGCCGCGACGAATCAGGTACAGCGTGTTCTGCGAGCCTCCGGACAGCTGATCGATGACCGGTTCTTCTCCGTCACCGGGAGCGCCGTTCGCGTCCAACCAGCGCCCCACTACCACCGCGTCCAACGTCCGCACACCTCACTCTCCATGCGGAGAATAGCATTCTCCGCATGGTTGCCACCCGCTTTCTGATGCATGCGAGGCTGTGCGGATGCAGTTGCTTCTGGTCCGGCACGCGTTGCCGCTCCGCAGCGAACCTGGCCAGGGCGCCGATCCCGACCTGGCCGACGAGGGGCATGCGCAGGCAGCGCGGCTGCCCGGTGCGTTGGCCCGATTTCCGATCACCCGGCTGGTGAGCAGTCCGCAGCGACGCGCGTTCCAGACCGCGGAACCGGTCGCCGCCGCGCGCGGGCTGGACGTCGAGGTCGACGACCGCTTCGCCGAATACGACCGCGATCTGCCGGTGTACATCCCGATCGAGCAGATCCGTGCGGAGAACCCGCAGGAGTGGGCCCGGATGGCCGAAGGACATCTACCCAGCACGGTCGACGAAGACGCGTTCCGGGCGCGGGTGCGGGCGGCCGTCGACAACCTCGCCGCCACCGCCGAACACGACGACACCGTCGCGGTGTTCAGCCACGGCGGCGTGATCAACGTGGTCCTGCACGAGATCCTGGGAACCAAGCGGGTGCTGTCGTTTCCCATCGACTACGTCTCTGTGACCCGGCTGCTGTTCTCCCGGTCCGGTCAGGCCAGCGTGGTGACGGTGAACGGCACCGAACACGTATGGGACCTGCTGCCGCGGAACCGGCGGTGAGCCCGGCGACGATGCAGCCGGAACGGCTGAGGTGGGGGTACCTCCCACCCGCGGAGCGGCGAGGGGCCAAGGCGGGCCAAAGTGATAGACAGGTCCCGTGACTCTCGACGGACTCGACCTCTCCGCGCTGGACAAGCATCTGCGTTCGGTCGGCGTCGGCCGTGACGGGGAACTGACCGCGGAACTGATCTCCGGCGGCCGCTCCAACCTGACCTTTCTGGTGGCCGACGACGCGTCGAGGTGGGTGTTACGCCGCCCGCCGCTGCATGGGCTGACGCCGTCGGCGCACGACATGGCGCGGGAGTACACAGTGGTCGCCGGGTTGGCCGATACCCCGGTCCCGGTGGCCCGCGCGGTCACCCTCTGCAACGACGCGTCGGTACTGGGCGCGCCGTTCCAGATGGTCGAATACGTTGCCGGACAAGTGGTACGCAGCCGCGCCGAACTCGAGGCCTTGGGCGGCCAACCTGTCATCGAGAGCTGCGTCGACGCGTTGATCAAGGTGCTGGCCGACCTGCACGCGGTCGATCCGGCCGCGGTCGGACTCGGCGACTTCGGCAAGCCCAGCGGATATTTGGAGCGTCAGGTCCGGCGGTGGGGATCGCAGTGGGAGCTGGTCCACCTGCCCGACGATGATCGCGACGGCGACGTCGCGCTACTGCACGCGGCCCTGCGGGACGCCGTTCCACAACAGAGCCGGACGTCAATCGTGCACGGCGACTACCGGATCGACAACACCATCCTGGATGCCGACGACCCGTCGCAGGTGCGTGCCGTGGTCGACTGGGAACTCTCCACGCTGGGCGATCCACTCAGCGATGCGGCACTGATGTGCGTGTACCGCGACCCGTCGCTCGACTTGATCATCAACGCGCACGCCGCCTGGACGTCGCCGCAATTGCCGGTCGCCGACGAGCTCGCACACCGGTACTCGGTGATTTCCGGACAGCCGTTGGCGCACTGGAACTTCTACATGGCGCTGGCCTATTTCAAGCTGGCCATCATTGCTGCGGGCATCGACTTCCGCAAGCGGATGTCGGGCGGTGACGACGACGCTGAAGCCGCCTCCGACCGGGTTGGCGAGACCGTGGCGCCGCTGATCGCCCGCGGGCTGACCGAGCTGCGCAGGGTCTGATTTTTTTGGGCCTTGATTATCTGCCGGCGACGAGGCCGGCGGCGAGATTCTTCTTCGCGGCGCGGCGCAACTGGAAGATCCGCGCGGTACCGGCCAGCACGGTCACCAGTCCGCCGCATATTGCCGCCAGCAGAAGCTGCACTCCCAGCGGCAGCGTCCAGTGCCAGCCGAGGAAGGTGACCGGCGCATCGGACAGGTTTTGGGTGATGAAGATCAGCAACACGGTCAAGATCAGAAAGCCGACGATCAACGACGACCACACGCTGGCAGTTCGGGTGAACTTGACCGCCGTTTCGGGTGGCGGAAGGGTGCCCGGGACCGGCGCGGGCGCCGCTGGCGGCTGTTCAGGTGATACAGACGGGTCGCTGCTCATGGTGTCATCTTTACCCCTTTGCCGGCCCGAAGTGAACCCAACCACCGCGAAAGTCGTTCAACGCTAGTGTCGGTTGCTATGAGCATGCTCCGGCGGCGCGGGCACCGCGTCGCGGTGTGGCTGACGGTGGTTTGCTTCGCCGTCGCATCCTGCGGCAGCGCGAACCCGCTCGGCGGAGCATCGACCAACGTGAACTCGATCGTGGTCGGGTCCGCCGGTTTTCCGGAATCCAAGATCCTCGCCGAAATCTACGCACAGACATTGCAGGCCAATGGCTTCAACGTCGGCCGGGAAATGGGTATCGGCAGCAGGGAAACGTATATCCCTGCGCTGAAGGACCATTCGATCGACTTGGTGCCGGAGTACGTCGGCAATCTACTGTCCTACTTTGAACCGCGCGCCACCGTGACCATGCTCGACGACATCGAGCTGGAGCTCTACAAACGGCTGCCCGGCGACCTGTCGATCCTGACGCCGTCGCCGGCATGCGACACCGACACCGTCACGGTCACCGCCGACACCGCGGCCAAATGGCATCTGACGACGATCGGGGACCTGTCCCCGCATTCACCGGAGGTGAAATTCGCCGCGCCCTCCGACTTTCAGGTACGGCCCTCAGGTCTGAGCGGGCTCAGGCAACGGTACGGGCTCGAAATCGCGCCCGGAAACTTCGTGGCGATCAGCGACGACGGCGGCGCGGTCACCGTTCGTACCCTCGAGGAGGGGAAGGTCAACGCGGCCAATATCTTCAGCACTTCACCGGCCATTCTGCAGCACCGGCTGGTCGCACTCGAAGATCCGTTGCATAATTTCCCGGCCGGAAACATTGTGCCGCTAGTCAATTCGCAGAAGAAAACCGACAAGCTCAAAGACGTGCTGGATGCGGTGTCGGCCAAGCTGACCAGCCGCGGGGTCGCCGACCTCAATGCCTCGGTGGCCGGCAATGCGGGTATCGATCCGGATCAGGCTGCCCGGAACTGGTTGCATGACAATGGCTTCGATCATCCGATCGGAGGTTGAGGAGTTGATCAGCTTCCATGACGTGCACAAGGTCTATGCGGATGGAACTGTCGCCATCGACCGGCTGAACTTAGAAGTGCCCCGGGGAACGCTGACGGTCTTCGTGGGCCCGTCCGGGTGCGGCAAGACGACGTCGATGCGGATGATCAACCGGATGGCCGAGCCGACGTCGGGAACCGTCGTTGTGGACGGCGCCGACATCGCGGGCGTCGACCCGGTGCGGCTGCGCCTCGGCATGGGCTACGTGATCCAGGGCGCGGGCCTGATGCCACACCAACGGGTGATCGACAACGTCGCGACGGTGCCGGTGCTCAAAGGGCAGCCGCGGCGGGCGGCGCGCAAGGCCGCCTACACCGTGCTGGAGCGAGTGGGCCTGGATGCCAAGCTGGCCACCCGCTATCCCGCGCAGCTGTCCGGCGGCGAGCAGCAGCGGGTCGGTGTGGCGCGCGCACTGGCTGCCGATCCGCCGATTCTGTTGATGGACGAGCCATTTTCGGCCGTCGACCCGCTCGTCCGCTTCGAGCTACAGCGCGAAATACTGCGGCTGCAAGCCGAATTGCACAAAACCATCGTGTTCGTCACCCATGACATCGACGAGGCGATCCGGCTCGCCGACCGCGTGGCGGTGTTCGGCCGCGGCGGTGTGCTGCAGCAGTACGACGAGCCGGCCCACTTGCTGTCACGTCCGGCCAACGATTTCGTGGCCAGGATGATCGGCGCCGGTCGTGGCTACCGCTGGTTGCAGTTCCTGGATGCGACGAGCCTGCCGATCCACGACATCACCACGGTCACCGATCCCGCTGCAATGGGCGAGGGGCAACTCCGCGACGGGTGGGCCCTGGTGGTCAAACCCGACGGCACGGCGTTGGGCTGGATTGACGCCGACGGCGTGCGTAAGCATCGCGGTGGAGCGTCGCTGCATGACAGCGTGACGTCGGTCGGGTCGGTGTTCCGGCCGGACGCCAACCTGAGCCAGGCATTGGACGCGGCATTGTCGTCCCCGGCAGCGATGGGTGTGGCCGTCGATGAGGCAGGCAAGGTCACCGGTGGAGTGCGAGCCGCTGATGTGTTGGCCGCCTTGGATTCTCAGCGGCGGAATTAGTCATGCACTACCTGCTCAACCACCTTCCGACGGCGTGGGCGCTCACCGTGATTCACCTCAGGCTGTCGCTCGTGCCGGTGTTGGCCGGTCTTGCGATCGCGTTGCCCTGGGGTGTACTGGCCTGGCGTACGACGGCGCTGCGGCGGCTGACCACCGTCGCCGCCAGCGCGGTGTTCACCATCCCGTCGCTGGCGCTGTTCGTGGTTCTGCCCTTGGTGATTCCGACGCGCATCCTCGATGAGGCGAACGTCATCGTCGCGCTGACGCTGTTCACCACGGCGTTGCTGGTGCGGGAGGTGTTCGAGGCGCTGGATGCGGTACCGCTGCACGTTCGCGATGCGGCCACTGCTGTCGGTTACCGGCCGATCGGCAGGCTACTCAAAGTCGAACTGCCAGTGTCTATCCCGGTGCTGGTCGCGGGTCTGCGCGTGGTAGTGGTGACCAACATTTCGATGGTCTCGGTGGGTGCGGTGATCGGCATCGGGGGCCTGGGCACCTGGTTCACCGAGGGTTACCAGGCTAATAAGAGCGACCAGATCGTGGCCGGGATCGTCGCCATCTTCGTGTTGGCGGTCATCATCGATGTCGCGCTGATGTTTGCCGGCCGGGTCGCGACGCCGTGGGTCCGGGTGACGCGCCCCGGCCGCCGGTTGCTGACGGCCCCGGTGGTGGGCGGGTCGCGATGAACTTTGTCGCCCAGGCGCTGTCCTACCTGTTCACCGCGGAGAACTGGGCGGGTCCGGTCGGGCTGGGGGCCCGGACGCTCGAGCATCTGGAATACACCGCGGCGGCCGTAGCGGTTTCGGCGTCGGTGGCCATTCCGCTTGGGCTGATCGTCGGCCATACCGGGCGCGGCACGCTGGTGGTGGTCAGCCTGGTGAATGCGCTGCGCGCGCTGCCGACGCTGGGGGTGCTGCTACTGGCCGTGCTGCTGTGGGGCCTGGGTTTGGTGCCGCCGATCGTCGCGCTGATGCTGCTGGGGATTCCGCCGCTGTTGGCGGGTACCTACGCCGGGGTGTCGGCGGTGGAACGCACGGTTGTCGATGCCGCGCGTTCGATGGGCATGAGCGAGTTGCGGGTGCTTTTTCGCGTCGAAGTGCCCAATGCGCTGCCGCTGATCGTGGGCGGGCTGCGGACCGCGACGCTGCAAGTCGTCGCCACCGCGACCGTGGCGGCCTATGCCAGCCTGGGCGGACTGGGCCGATACCTGATCGACGGCATCAAGGTGCGCCAGTTCCACATCGCACTGGTCGGCGCGCTGATGGTCGCCGCGCTGGCGCTGATCCTCGACGGCGTGTTGGCATTTGCGGTGTGGGCATCGGTGCCTGGTACCGGCCGACTGCGCCCAATCCCACACCACCAAACGTCGAAATCTCTGCGGCCGTCGCCTAACGTAGACGCGTGAGCCCCGCCCCCGCAGATGCGACAAGCAGTTCCCGGTCGACGATGCTGACTTGGCGCTCAGACGATGCCAGGCGCATGGAGTCGGTGCGAGTGCAGTTGTCCGGCAAGCGAATTAAAGCCAACGGCCGCATTGTTGCCGCCGAGGGCGACACCAATCCGGCATTCGCTGCCTACTACGACCTGCTGACCGACGAAACCGGTGCGACCAAGCGACTCGGCATGACGGTCACGCTGGCCGAACGAGAACGACAACTCGTCGTCGCACGTGACGAAGAGAACATGTGGATGGTGACCGACCACCAGGGCGAGTCCCGCGCTGCCTACCAAGGTGCGCTGGATGTCGACGTGGTGTTCAGCCCGTTCTTCAACGCGCTACCGATTCGCCGGGCCGGCCTCAACGAGCGGGCCGACTCGATCACGGTGCCGACGATCTACGTGACGCTGCCGGACATGACCGTGGCTTCGGCGGCGATCAGCTACAGCAGCGCCGCCGCGGACTCTGGCGAGGGAATCAAAGTGCATTCCCCGGTGTCGGACACCACGCTCACCGTCGACGCCGACGGGTTCATCCTGGACTACCCAGGCTTGGCAGAGCGGATCTGATCACCCCGCCGGCGCGGCCGGCGGCAGCCAGCTCTTGACGCCAATTCTCGGCGCCGACAAACACGGCGTAGATCTCCGGTCGCGGGAAACTGTCGTAGCGTGCGCGGGCGGCATGCCCGCCCTCGACAAGCTCGGCGACGGAGTCGTTGTGCGCCAGCGAATTTCGAGCTTCGGTCAGCAATTCGATAGTCCGGTCCACCCGTAGCAGCAGCTGGCTTGCGTTCGCTTCGCACATGGCCCGCACCAGATCCGGTGCAGTGCCCGCCACCCGGGTGCCGTCCCGGAAAGACCCCGCGGCCAGTGCAAATGCCAACGGCACCTCTGCCGCGGTAACAGCCAGCGCCTCAGCCAGCAGGTGTGGCAAATGTGAGATGGCTGCCGCGGCGGCGTCGTGCTCGTCGGAGCGGGCGGGCACCAGGAACGACCCGCAGTCCAGTGCCAGCTCCATCACCGTCGTCCATACCGCCGGGTCCACATGGTCGTCCACGCTGATCACCCAGGGGGCACCGGTGAAAAGTCGGGCGTGCCCGGCCTCCCAACCGGAGTGCGCCGTGCCCGTCATCGGGTGTCCTCCGACGAAGTGCGCCTGCAGGCCGGCCGCGGTCACCGCGTCGAGCACCGCGCCTTTGACGCTGGTGACGTCGGTAAGCGGGCAGTCGGGGGCGGCGTGGCTGATATGGGTCAGCATGCTCGGCAACGCCGGCATCGGCACGGCCAGGACGATCAGCGCATCAAGATCGGCGGCTCGGGTCAACGCGTTGGTGAGATCGGTGGTGGCATCGAAGCCGTCGAAGCGGGCCGCCTGAGCTCCCTCGACCGAGCGGTTGTAGCCGAAGGCCTCCCGACCGGCAGCCGTGGCGGCGCGCAAAATCGAGCCGCCGATCAGTCCCAGGCCCAGCACGCACACCGGTG
>DASXJI010000002.1:0-2005 GCA_036497495.1 Mycobacterium sp. | reverse complement strand
CTCGCTCACTAGACTGGCGACGTGCTTATCGGTTCACATGTCAGCCCCCAGGATCCGCTGGCCGCGGCCGCGGCCGAGAATGCCGACGTCGTGCAGATCTTCCTCGGCAACCCGCAGAGCTGGAAGGCGCCCAAACCGCGCGACGACGCCGCCGAACTGAAGGCCGCGGCCCTGCCGATCTACGTGCATGCGCCCTACCTGATCAACGTCGCCTCGGCGAACAACCGGGTGCGGATCCCGTCGCGCAAGATCCTGCAGGACACCTGCGATGCGGCGGCTCAGATCGGCGCCGCCGCGGTGATCGTGCACGGCGGCCACGTCACCGAAGACACCGACCTCGACGAGGGTTTCCAGCGTTGGGGCAAGGCACTCGACCGGCTGGAGACAAAGGTCCCGGTGTACCTGGAGAACACCGCCGGCGGAGATCACGCGGTAGCCCGCCATTTCGACACCGTCGCCCGGCTCTGGGATGTCATCGGCGACAAGGGAATCGGCTTCTGCCTCGACACCTGCCACGCGTGGGCGGCGGGGGAGGCGCTGGTCGACTCCGTCGACCGGATCAAGGGCATCACCGGTCGCATCGACCTGGTGCACTGTAACGACTCCAAGGATTCGGCAGGTTCGGGCCGCGATCGGCACGCCAACTTCGGCACCGGGCAGATCGATCCCGAATTGCTGGTCGCGGTGGTCAAGGCCGCCGATGCGCCGGTGATCTGCGAGACCGCCGACAAGGGGCGCAAAGACGACATCGCGTTCCTACGGGAGAAGACGAGCGGCTGAGATGCTTCGTCGGTTCGCGACGCTGCTGGGCGTCGTGCTGGTTGTCGCGAGTTGTGCCGTCCTGCACCCAACCCCACCGTCGAGCTTCATCGAGGGCACCAGCATCCACACCATCCGCGTCGGCGGACAGGATAGGGTTTACCGCCTGCACAAGCCTTCGCGACTATCCGCGCCGGCGGGGCTGGTCGTCGTGCTGCACGGCGGTTTCGGCAGTGCCGAACAGGCCGAAAGATCGTACGGCTGGGATCAATTGGCCGATTCGTCGAAGTTCGTCATCGCCTATCCCGACGGCGTCAGGCGGGCGTGGAACGTCAACGGCGGAGGCTGCTGTGGTAAGCCCGCCCGGGAGAACATCGACGACGTTGCGTTTATCAGCGCAGCCGTCGCCAATGTCAGAAAAAACGTCAGCATCGACGCCTCTCGGGTGTATGCCACGGGCATGAGTAATGGTGCCATGATGTCGTACACGCTGGCCTGCAACACCACGCTGTTCGCCGCAATCGGCCCGGTGGCCGGGACCCAGCTGGACCCGTGCCGCTCGCCACACCCGTTGTCGGTCATGGCGATTCACGGCACCGCGGATCCGATGGTTCCCTACGGCGGCGGTGAGGGCCGCGGATTCGCGCATATCAACGGCCCACCGGTGCCGGAGTTGAATGCGTTGTGGCGCAAGGTCGATCAATGTCAGCCGCCGAGCGAGACGACCGACGGCCAGGTCACTACGTCGACGGCCGCCTGCGCTGGTCATCGCGGCGTGGTGCTGGTCACCGTCGGCGACGGTGGTCACCGTTGGCCCGACTTCGCCACCGCCCAGCTGGGCGAGTTCTTCGCCGGCCATCCCCGCTGAGCATTACACCTCTTGTGCGGTTGTAGGGAAAATGTAACATTGGTGGCATGCCAGACACTCATGCCGTCATCAACCAGGTCCCACTGCTGGAGGAGCACAACCCGGCGTCGTCCCCGGTTCTTGTCGAGGCGCTGATCCGCGAAGGCGGGCAGTGGGGCCTGGACGAGGTGGCTGCAATCGGCGCGATTTCCGGGTCCCGGCAAGCCCAACGCTGGGGCGAGCTGGCCCAACGCAACCGGCCCATCCTGCGCACCCACGACCGCTACGGGCACCGCATCGACGAGGTCGAATACGACCCGGCCTACCACGAGCTGATGCGGGTCGCGGTCGAGCATGGACTGCACGCCGCGCCGTGGTCCGATGACCGGCCGGGCGCGC
>DASXJI010000001.1:0-9382 GCA_036497495.1 Mycobacterium sp. | reverse complement strand
ACCGTATCGACGAGCTCGCTGCTGCCCATCCGCTGACCCCAGCGGTGATTCTCGGCGAGGTAGGCGCCGCGGCTCATGGACTCCGAACCGCCCGCCACCGTGCACTCTGCGTCACCCAGCATGATCGTCTGCGCGGCATCGACGATGGCCTGCAACCCGCTGCCGCACAACCGATTTACGGTGACCGCGGGTGCAGTCACCGGCAGGCCGGCGTTGACCGCGGCGACCCGGGCGAGGTAGACATCGTGTTTCTCGGTCGGGATCACGTGCCCGAACACAACGTGACCGACATCGTCTGGTGCCACACCCGCCCGGCCGACAGCCTCTTGGATCACCATGGCCCCAAGCGCGGCCGGCGAGAAGTCTTTCAGGCTGCCACCGTAGTTCCCGACCGGAGTCCGAACCCCGCTGAGCACAACGACTTCGCGTCCGACCGCCATTAGCGCCTCCCGTCTTTGGGTATTGCGAAAAGCCTAGGCGCCCCAGCACGTCTGGTCATTGGGCGGCCGAACCGTCATCGCGGGTCGCCGTTGGTTTCTCGCACAATTTGCAGTTCCGATACGTATTGGCCGGTGGCGTGGTCATCGTCGAGTTGGTCTGTCGTAGCCGCGGAAAGCTTCGATCACCGGGGCCAAGTCGCCGGCGTTGGTGATCAGGTCCGTGTGCCCGCCGGGATGCAAATGCAGGGTCGCGTGCGGCAGCAGCGCGGCCATGATCCGGGCGTTGGCGACGGGGATGATCGGATCGTCGGTGCCGGCAACAATCAGCGTGTCCTGCCGGATCAGCGGCAGCGCGAAAACGCTTGTCCACACCGATCCCGCGAACAACTGGTACACGTAGCCCGTCCGCGCGCCTGCCGTCAGCTGCCGGTCGAAGAGCCGCTTGACGGCAGACGGATCGGCACGCGCAGCGCCGCCGTACAATTCGCCGGCGATGGCGGCACCGTGGTCATGATCCAGAAACCGGCGGTCGAATGCGGCCACGCCGTGTTGGGCAGCCCGCACCGTGTGAGATCTCGGCGACGGGCGCTGGGAGAAGCGGCGTCGTGGGGGCCGATGAGGCGGCGCCGCGGCAAGCTCGCCGCCACGGCCCTGATGTCGTCGCTTGTGTTGTGGGGGTTTCCGTCGCTGGCGGGTTTCCGGTTCCACGTTGTCGAATTGGCGGCGCGCCCGGTCGGCCTCATACCGGGCGCGTTCGACGGCTAGCTCGAACACCGCCAGGTCGCGACAAAACTGTAGCCTAGCGAACCATCAGAGTCGCTGCGCCGCAGTTGATGTCAGGTGAAGGAGCGGGCGGGTGTCCGATCCGGGAAAAGGTGATAGTAATCCGGAAAACCCTGAGAGCTCTCCGATTCGCGGCGATAATCCCCGAAAACATGACAGTTGACGGGGTCACCAGTTCGTATCGCTGGGACGGCGCTCGTGGATTACCTTGACCAGCTCGACGCTGGTGCCGACACCGACGGCCGACGCAGTACGAGACGACAATGATGCGCCGCTACTCAAGCTCTGATGCGCCGGCTACCGGCGACTTACTTACGTCGCAGTGACGTAATGACCGTGGCGGGCTGGATGGGGCTGGCGAGGCTTAAGATGGCGAATCGCCTTCCCATACAGCGCTTTCCGTATCAGGAAGTGCCACATCGATGGTTTCGGGAACGGCGAGATTCTGTAGCTGGCTGGATCTCATATCGGTGAAACTTCGCGCATCTCAATGGAATCGCGGTCCAGGCCGGTGAGGACGCGATGCACAGCTGATACGTCGCACTGCTCAAGTAGAGATACCCAGCGGTCGAGGTTTCGGATGTGGGGCTGGCCATTAGCGCCGGCCCGTAGCCGTCGCAAGTTGCGCTCAATCGTAGGTCGCCACTGCGCCAGAGTTGAGGGCGTCAGGTGGCGCGCTAGCCGGCAATGTAGCTTCCACCCATTCGCCACTGTGACGCTTCTCCCCTGCCTCGTTTCGATCATGGGCGGCATTGTTCGGCAACGGATTTCGCCGTGTTCGATGGATAATGTTGAGTCATGAGCGCCCGACGGCACGCCAGACGGGCGGTGGGCCTGCACATCCTGCCGATCCTGCCGACCTCGATGACCGTGCTGGCCATCTGCGCTGGGCTGACCTCGATCAAGTTCGCGCTGGACGGCCAGCCGCACATCGCGGTGGTGCTGCTCGCGGCCGCCGCCGTCCTCGACGGGCTGGACGGCCGGGTGGCCCGCATTCTGCACGCGTCGTCGCGGATGGGTAAGGAGATCGACTCGCTGGCCGACGCGATCAACTTTGGGGTGGCGTCCGCGCTGGTGGTCTACGTTTCGCTGCTGTCGACCTCCCCGGCGGGCTGGATCGTGGCGCTGCTATACGCGGCATGCATCGCGCTGCGGCTGGCCCGGTTCAACGCGCTGCTCGACGACGGCACCCAGCCCGCTTACACCCGGCAATTCTTCATCGGCATGCCCGCCCCGGCCGGGGCGGGTATGGCGATCCTCCCGCTGGTCGCCAAGGTGCAGTTCGGCGAGGGCTGGTGGACATCGGAGTGGTTCTTCTGCCCCTGGCTGGTGGCCTGCTCGGCGCTGGTGGTCAGCCGGCTTCCGATGAGGAAGATACCCGCCGTCTCGGTGCGGCCGAATCCGGCCGTGTTACTGGCGGTTTTGGCGATCGTCGCGGCGGCCGCGTTCCGGTTTCCGTACATCGTGATCATGGTGGTCAACATGGCCTACGTCTGCCACATCCCGTTCTCCGTCCGCAGCCACCGCTGGCTGGCCGCGCATCCCGAGGCATGGGACGACAAGCCCAAGCAGCGGCGCGCCACGCGGCGGGCGATCCGCCGGGCACAGCCGAACCGCAGGTCGATGGCCCGGCTGAGGCTGCGCAAGCCCGGCCGGACAACATGACACCGGAACGCAGCCTGACGCTGACCGCCCGGCTGAACACCTCGGCAGTCGACTCGCGCGGCCATACCAAGCAAGCATTCCCAGTTCTATAGTGACGGGCGAAGAGACGGGCCTGTTCAACACTGAGGCGCTGCATCCCTATGAGGTTTTCAGCGGCTCCGGATTCGATGTCGAACTGCTCAGTAAATCGGGGTCGTAGGGGATGGACCAGCACTCAGAGGAAGAGCAGTTCCTCACCGACGATCACAAGCGGGTCTTCGATGATCCCGACCATCCGTTCGACGTCAAGCCCGACAAGGAACCGCAAAACCCGAGGACATCGACGCCGCATAAATCACGTGTGATCGGCTGCGGCCGTGGTCGTCGATGTGCCGGCTACCAAGCTCACTCTGCAACAACTCCAGTGCGGCCTCCTCCGGGTGCGGCGGGGGCCGTTCAGCACCGGCCGGGCCGGCTTCGGCTCGACCGACCTGGCCGCGGCCAGCGAGGACAACGAACGCAATAGTCTCCGGATCCGGACCGCCGGTTGTCGTCGTGCAGATCGCTGGCCTGCTGGCGGGGCGCGGCGATCACCCGCGGCCCCTCCGCCCTGAGTCGACGAACCGCCCAATAAGCTGGGCCGTAATCCACTGAAATTCGATGCGCCCCAACTGATGACCGCACCCGACGTCTTACCGAACGGGTTGAGGAACGAGCTGACATCGAGCACCGTTGGTGAGCTGTACTGCCGGCGCGGCGGCCACTATCGCGGGAAGGTCCAAGATCTCACGCAGTTCTATCACCCGCTGGACTTCATCGGTGAGTGAACCGCGGCTATGGTGCGACGGGATTCTGTCAGTACCAGTTCCTGGTCCCGCTGTCGGCGGTTTGAGGAATTCAAGGCGATTATCCGCGATCTCCAAGCGAGCGCACATTACTCCGCCCCTTACGTGTTCAAGGTGTTCGGGCCGGGAAACCAAGCGCCGCTAATCTTCCAGATGGCCGGCTGGGACGTCACCATGGATTTCCCAACAAATGCGGCATCGGAACGCTGCTGAGCGAACTCGACCGCCGAGTCCTGGAATTCGGTGGCCGGCTCTAACACCGCCAAGGATTCTCGGACCATCGCCGACACCTTCCATGCCATGTATCCCCCATCGACGAATGGATTGCTGTGCGCCGCAAGGTCGATCCGCTGCACGTCTTCACCTCCGACATGGCCCGACGTTTGGAGCTGCTCTAGTGTCAGCCGGTTGTGGTCGCGGTGATCCCGCTAAAGCCATCTCGGCCAAACCCGCCGAAGCGCAGCGATTGCTCGATGAGACCTTTCAATCTCGGCGCCGAGGAAGGCATCGTCGCGATGATCATCGCCGGGTTCGTCGCGGGTATGCGCGTGGCGGTGTCGCGGGCGAGTTGAAGGCCAACCGCGCCCATGCCCAAATAGAAGATAAAGTCACAGCGTGGTAGCTGGCGGCATGTGGGAGCTGCCGTGCCGCAGCGTTATCGGCGAACCTACCGGAGCCGAACGCGCCACCGGGCGAATCCGGCCATGGCAAGCCCCAGGATAACTAGCAGGGTCATGTCCAGGAGCCACCAGTTGCTAGCGTGTGACCACAGCGTTTCATTTGTCGGCGTGAGTGGAGCGACGGTGCGTAGATCGACGGTGGACGCCGAGGCGGCGAAGCCCCATCGGGCGGGCATGAGCCATGACAGTTGGTCAAGAACCATACGGCCGCTGACGGGAATGAGCCCGCCGCAGAACACAAATGACAACATGACGACCACGACGAGCATGGGCAGAATTTGATCCTGCGAGTTGGCGGCGGCAGACAATGCTAGACCCAGGACCGTGGCGACGACGGCGGTGACGGCAAGGGTCGCATACAGCTCGAATGTTGGATTGCCGAGAACGACCGCGCCGCGCGTGGGTGGACCTTTACCGATCACGACAACGGCGGTCAGGACCGCGGTTTGCAGCGCAGCGGCGATGCTGAAGACGATGATCTTGGCGGCCAGATATGCCGAGGCCGACAGACCGGCGGCTTGCTCACGGCGGAAGATCACCCGTTCACCGACCAGATCCCGGATGGTCAGCGCCGTGCCCATGAAGATGGCGCTGATACAAAGCATCATGACGATAGTCGTGGGCTCATTTAGGGTGGCGCCGTGCACGTCGGCGATCCCAAACCCCGCGTCGCCTGGGACCATGAGCGTCAAGATTCCCAGGATGAACGGAAGCACCGCCACGAAGACGAAGTAGCCGCGGTCGGCGGTAATGAGTCGCACCTGGCGGCGGGCGATCGTCGAAAACTGGCGCCGCAGGCTGGTGTGGGCCGGTCCGCCCAATTTGGCGAGCTTTTCGCTGTCCGGCAGTGGCGGTGGCGATTTGACGCGTTCAAGGAAGCGCAGGTGGGCCTCCTGGGGATCGGCGCCGATCGCGGAGAAGATGTCGGCCCAGTTGGTGGTGCCCATCGACGGGCCGATCTGGGCAGGTGGCCCGTAGAACGCGGTCTTGCCGCCCGGCGCCAGCAGCAGCACCTGATCGCACACGTCCAGATAGGACAGCGAGTGGGTGACCACCAGCACCACCCGCCCGGCATCGGCCAGCTGGCGCAGCATCGTCATGACCTGGCGGTCCAGCGCGGGGTCCAGCCCCGAGGTGGGCTCATCGAGGATCAGCAGCGAGGGCCCGGTCAGCAGCTCCATCGCCACCGACGCGCGTTTGCGCTGGCCACCGGAGAGCTTATCGATCCGGGTGTCGGCCTGCTGGGTCAGATCCAGCTCCTCGAGCACCTGCGCAACGATCTCGCGGCGCTCCTGCTTGCTGGTGTCGGGCGGCAGCCGCAGCTCGGCGGCATACCCCAACGCCTGGTTGACGGTGAGCTGGTGATGCAGCACATCGTCTTGGGGCACCATCCCGATCCGCGACCGCAGCGAGGCGTAGTCGGCGTGGATGTTGTGGCCCTCAAAGCTCACCGCCCCGCCGGTGGGCTGGGTGTAGCCGGCGATGAGCTTGGCCAGGCTGCTCTTGCCGGCCCCGGACGGGCCGATGACCGCGGTCAGCGTGCCCGACCCGGCCGCGAACGAAATGTTGTCCAGCAGCGTCTTATCGCCCTCGATGGTCCACGTGACACCATGCACCCCCAAACCGCCGGTGCGGGTGGCCGCCTCGGTCTCGGTCCGGCGCACCAGCGTGGCGCCGGCGAACACCAGATCGACATTGCCGATCGTCACCACATCCCCGTCGTGCAGCAGCACCGCATCGACCGGAGCACCATTGACGAAGGTGCCGTTGATGCTGTGGGCGTCATGGATTTCGGTGCCCGCCGCGGTCGGCACCAGCGTCGCGTGATGGCGCGAGGCCAACAGGTCGGGGATCACGATGTCGTTATCGGTGGCCCGGCCGATGGTCGCCGCCCCCGGTGGCGCCTCGGCAGACGTGCCCGGCAAGCCAATCTTGCGCAGACTGGTCACGAGATTCGACCTCGCGCCGTGGCGGGGTGCTGGGCCCACGCTGGTGGGCTGCAAGCTGGCCGGCTGCGGCCCGCCCGATACCGCCGACGCCGATGACTGTCCGGCGGACTCCTGGCCCACCTCAAAGGTCAGCAGCGGTCCCACCAGGCTGCCGACGTTGATGTTCAGGCCGTCCTCGAGGTCCATGACCGGCATCCGACGGCCGTGCACGAACATCCCGTTGAGGCTGTCGTTATCGAGGGCCACCCACCGGCCCTGATCGAACCGCAGCACCAAATGCGCCCGCGAAATCAACGGATCCGCGATGCGCACATCGGCGTGGATGTCGCGGCCGATCACCACATCGTCGCCCGCCACGAACGTGTGCGCAGAACCGTCATACCGAACGGTCAGCTCGGGCGCTGGAAGTTGGGCCATCGGAACCATCTTCTCTCGAAGCTATGGCCGCCACCACGGCCGCAGCGGCAGATCGGCGTCGATTCCGCGGTCGTCAAGCTTCGTCGCTAGCACTTGGTGCAGCTGAACAACGTTGTGCTCGAAGCCCAATCGCGACCCCGCCAGGTACAGACCCCACACCTTGGCAGTACCCAGACCGACCTCGGCGACGGCTTCGTCCCAATGCGCGACGAGGTTGCGGCACCAGTCGCGCAGGGTCATCTCGTAGTGGTGGCGGATGTTCTCCTCGTGCAGCACCTCCAGACCGACGTCCTGGATCTCGGTGATGATGCGTCCCGAGCCGGTCAATTCTCCGTCGGGGAAGACGTAGCGGTCGAGGAAAGGGTCTGCGCCGAACTTGGGCTTGTTGTCGTGCCGGGTGATGCAGTGATTGAGCAGCAACCCCCCGGTGCGCAACTTGGACTTGAGGAAGCCGAAGTAAGCGGGATACTGCCCGACGCCGATATGCTCGGTCAGCCCGATCGACGAGACGGCGTCGAAGCCCGTCTCGCGGACATCGCGGTAGTCGCAGTGTCGCACCTCGGCCAGCTCGCTCAGCCCCTCGTCCTCGATCGCCTTTTGTGCCCACTTAACCTGTTCGGCCGACAACGTCGCACCGATCACGCGGACCCCGCGGCCGGCAGCGTAGCGCGTCATGCCTCCCCAGCCGCAGCCCACGTCGAACAACCGATCCCCCGGCTGCAGGCGAAGTTTGTCGAAGATCAGCCGGAACTTGTTCTGCTGGGCTTCCTCCAGCGTCGCATCGGCGGTCGGGTATAGCGCGCAGCTGTAGGCCATCGACGGATCGAGCGCCAACTTGTAGAAGCTGTTGGAGACGTCGTAGTGGTGGTGGATCGCGTTGGCGTCCCGAGCCTTGCTGTGCCGCAATCCCTCGGCGATACGACGCCACCGCGGCACGACCTCCTGCGGCGGCGGCGCAATCGGCACCAAGTGCCTTGTGCCGATGGACCGGATGATGTTGGCCAGCACCCGCGCCGGCGGGCGCTCGAAGTCAAGCGTGTCGGTCAGCGCCTTGACCAGCTCGTACGGATCGCCCGGGTGCACGCCATGAGGTTCCAGGTCACCCGAGACGTAGGCGCGGGCCAACCCCAGTTCCCCGGGTGCGGTGACGAGGTAGGTGGTGCCCCGCGGGGTCAGCAGATTCAGGCCCATGGTGGCGTCGTCGGGTCCGGCGGTGCTGCCGTCATAGGCGGTGAACTTCAGCGGTGACCGTCCACCACCGGTGACGACCTGCAGGATCTGCGCAAGGCTCAGATTGCCCGTCGTGCGGGCGCGTTCCTTGAACTGACGCGCGTCTGAGCTAGTTGACGAATCGGCAGGATGAAAACCCAGCGGGGGTCGGGGCGCGATCATCATCGGATTTCCTCGGTTGTGTTTCGACGCTACGCGATGCGGCGCTCGGGTGGCGAGCCCCTCGCGGCGGCCTTCATGTTCGTCGTCGGGAGTGAATAGTCGATTCCGGCATGGCTGGCATTGGTTTCTTACCCTGCGCCGCAACGGTGTTTCGCGTTCATCGCGCACGTCATCCCGAACACATGGAACAGCGGCAAGCACGCGAGCACGACGTGGTCGTCGGTCAGCATCACAAGGCGTCGGAGGATGACTTCCTGATTCGAGCCAAGGCTACCGTGGGTCAGCTCCGCCCCCTTCGGCGTGCCGGTGGTTCGCGACGTGTGCAGCACAACGGCGGTATCTGCGTCGGCCCGCTCGACGGGGTCGTCGAACGTCGGCAGGTCACGGGTCAACCGTGCCAGCTCTCCGTCGTCGACGAGCCACAACTTGGCCCCGGCGCTCTCGGCGCCGTCGGTCGCCGCGCCGGCAAACCCCGGGGTTCCCATCAGCGCCTTGGCGCTGGTGTTCGATAGATAGAACTGCACCTCACGGCCCTGCATCAGCGGGTTCATCGGCACACGATGGCGCCTAGCCGCCAGATGCCGTAGTACGCGATCGGTGCTGCCGCGATGTTCGGGAGCATCACGCCGACCCGATCTCCCGCGCCGATGCCTTCGCGCTCCAGCAGCGTGGCCAGCCGGGCCGCCGCGGCGTCCAGCTCCGCGTAGGTCATGGTGGCGTCCTCGGTGATGGCCGCGGTCCGATCAGGGATACGCCCGGCGCTTGCAACGAGTTTGAGCGCGAGATTCGACATGGCGGCTCCATCTGCTCCGCTTCCTGGTCAGTCAATCGTCTCGGCTGCAGGGCGACCCGTCGTTGTTGCACCGAACAACGTCGCAGTGCCGATGGTGTATCCACAAACAATCGCGCGGTTTGGCGGTGGCGCAACAATGAATCCCGCCGATTCGGCGACCGCGTCGCACGAATCGTTGACATCGGAATCAATTGGAGTGGAGATGACCGAGACCCGTCAGCCCCCGATGACACCGCCGGGCAACAAACCCTGGATGCCAGACGAGACCTCCGCCAGCCGGTCGGCTGTCTCGGCGACGTAGCGGCTCAGGTCGACGTCACCGGCGACACGCCGACTGGATTCGCCGGGCTCACAGGTTGTTTCCAGGCAACAACCCCGGCATCCATCCTTGTCGGCTCGCGACTGTGTCACGCATCGCGGGATTCCTACCGTTATCGCC